>JBOGJS010000180.1:0-4382 GCA_050745365.1 Terriglobia bacterium | reverse complement strand
CGGAGGGGGCGGTGAATCCGCGGAAGGCGACATTCGTCATCTGAATCAAGTCCTTGCCGGCCGCGACCCGCCCAGGCTCGAAGAACTGCGGTTTCTCATTGCCAACCCCACCGCGTCACTCTACAACAATCGCACCCAGATTCTCGCCGCAATCGAGTTTGCCTGCCTGGATATTCTCGGCCAGGCGTGGGGCATTCCCGCCAAGGTATCCCGGTAGTTCCAGGGCATCCACTCCGACGGGTTTTGCTTTAACTCCCCGGCATGGCGCTGCAACTCCGTGAGATAGTCGAACGGATTGACGTCGTTGAGTTCGTAGGTGTGAATCAGACTCATGAACAGATCGCCCATCTCCGCTCCCTTCCGGGTGTTATAAAACAAAGAGTTCTTGCGATGTAGAATGGCCTTCTTCAGCGCCCGCTCGACCACATTGTTATCGATCGGCACGCCCGCCACCTGCAAAAAGAGGGTGAGTTTCTTCCAGTGTTTCAGCAGATAGGAGATCGCTTGGCCGAGGCCGGAGTTCGGTTCCACTTTCCGTTCCTCGATTTCCCGGCGCGAGACCATGAAAAATTGGTGCGGGCGGAGGGACTTGAACCCTCACGGACCTTGCGGTCCAACGGATTTTCGTACCCGTCTACGGCTTTCGCCGCCCCTGCTTTGTCGCCAGGGTTTGGGGTCTGGACTATCCCTTCACCGTGTCCCGGATTTTACTCCCGGTTTTCAGGTGCTGCCCGTCTAGTCTCTACACCTTCCCAACCGAGAGCTGATGCCCCGGAAGGGCTTGGCTCGGGATCGCCAGTTAAGGTTTCCCCGAATTTGGGCAGTTCTGCATCGCCGGTTTCCCGGCGAGCACTCAAGTTGCCTCAAGTCCGCTGCGTATGCCATTCCGCCACGCCCGCTTGGCTGGCCAACTACAGTCGTCTATCATAGACCAGCAAAGCAAAATTTACACGTCGCTTCCCCGGATCGGGGGCCTTATGGATTTTAAGTGCTCTTCGTATGTAACTAACCTGTTTGTTGCTAACGACTTATAGACGCAAAGTGTGAATATGTGTAAGTAATTGTGAAAGTATTCCTTACCGTTAGGTACGGTGAGCCGCGTCGGGGACAGCGTGGCGCCACTGAATCCGCACCTCGATAGGCAGCGCGGTTAGCTCGCTGAGTGCATCGGCGATTTTGCACGTATCGAGGAGGGATCGTCGACAGAAATTGCACGTTGCGGTTGGCGCCATCTCACCCTTTCCAGCGAATTTCGAAGGACTCATTGTGTTTGCTCCAGATTGTACGGAGGCAACGTGGTAAGGCGGCTGTCCTCGACTGGGCCACCCACCGTGAAATGGTAAAAGCTCTGCCAATCACGCGATGGGATTCCGAACACCTCGTGAACTGGATCATCGAAGTAGCAGCCGATCCCGGTGGCGCGAATTCCAGCCTCTTCCGCCTCAAGGTAAAGCACCTGGCCCACGAGAGCAGCCTCCCAGAAGAGATTTCGGTAGAAGCTGGCGCCATAGGCGACCAGGCTGTCCATGTAGTCGGCCAACATTGCAAGGCTGAAGGCCCCGTCACCTGCGATGTCTTGCCCACAGGAGACGCTCGCGGCCAGAGTGCGGCAGTCTGCCTCTTTGAGAAGGTACAGCGGAAGATCCTGTGGACAGGACGGGGGGCGCAGCCAAAGGAAATCAGGCTGCATCGCCTGGCGGAGTTTCTCAACCTTTTCCGGATCGCGAGCGAGCGCGTAGAGGCCAGGAGCCAGGCTCGTCACGCGGTGCACGAAGAGGCCCAGGTGAATGCGTGGGCGCCAGGGCAGGGCGTCCCACGGCACAGATCGGCCGTCTCGGGTGGGCACCAGACGCGCCATCATCTGGAAAAAGGTGGGCGCAGGAATTGCGGTAGAAGCGTCCATGCTCATCGCGCTTCTGCGACCTAGAATGATTTTTTCCGCGGTGAACGCACCGGAGCGAACCGGCGCGCCGAAGAGATCCTCCTCCGAAGGAAAGCCGGAAAACTCTTCGTCGACCGATCTCCTTGGATTCGTGGTTGCAGCAGCTACTTGGTCGATCACTGGCCAATCGATGCCGTGGTCGGGACTGAGCACGTTTGCCGTGCCGTACCATCGAGAGCCAGCCACTTGGGAAACCAACTCCTGGGGTAGGCTTAGGCCCCGATGGCTGGCCGAATTCTCCCGGACAACAACTGCCAGGAGTTCGGGCTGCTCTCGCTCTGCGTCTGGGTAGTCGGCCTCGCGATCGAGACCGAAAAGTTGGGCGACGGCCCCATCACTCATGCGATCGAGAAGGTGGAGTTTCCAACCGAGCGCAGCCGCCGCGAATCGCATCGTCCCCAGCGCATGGCCGACATCGTGCTGGCAGTACCGGAACGCACGCTCGCCATACTTCCAGGCCTCTCGCCAAAGAATGGACGAGAGCCCCACCAGGAATGAACCTTCAGGAAAGGCTGCCGACCATGCTGCCCAGAGCGAGGGATCGAGATCGGCTCGAAGCTCGAGAGCGTGCGCCTTTGATGCATAGTGGTAGACGCCGGGACATTCGTGAATGCCGTCCAACGCCGACAAGAGCGCGTATCCCTCCGTCGGATGGAGGTTGCCGCTCGACGGATTGACCCGCAAAGGCCATGTGTTTCCCTGGAATTGCTTCCAGGCTGTCAGAGAGAGCGCATAGCGGAAAAAGAGCGAGATGGAGTCGACCGAGAGAGGGGCCGGCAGTATGTGGTCGGTTGCGTAGAGCTGCCAATACTGGAGTGTTCGCCCCGCGTCGGGAATAGGAAGGTGAACCAGCGGCGCCTGCTCGTAACGGCGGAACGGATTCGGCTGGTTAGCCCAATCCAGATAGCCAAGCGATGCTGCGAAGCGGGAGTAGTGGTGCTTCGTTCTCTCGTGGTAAGCCACCACGACATGCTCGGGAAGAAGATCGCCCGACTTTGCGATTTTCATGTTGACTCCAACTGCATACTACCGCGTAGGAGGTGACCCGACCGCGTTCCAAAGAGGTCGGCTCTTGGTCAGGGATTCTCAACTGTTGCCAACAGGCCGAGTCACTCATGCACACCTGTCTGATGCCGTCGCACAGTCCGCAGTGATCGCAGAAATTAGGCGTAATCTACGAGTGGCCAAGTCGCTTTTGCGGGATTGATGACTACGTGGCTCGACGTATCGCAAGTGAATTATTCAAAAGAGTTTGGTGCCCGGAGGGGGACTTGAACCCCCACGGCCTTGCGGCCAACGAATTTTAAGTCCCTTGCGTCTGCCAGTTCCGCCACCCCCGCACACGTGATTACAAACCACTTACTAGTTTGAGCCTGTCCGCTGTGCCACTAGTTGTAGTGACTTTGAAGGTACTTTCTGCTAAAACCGCCTGAGCTTTCTGATTGTGGGCTTCCAAAGCACTACCGGCTCTTGCGACTAGATTGGCCGTAGTGTGGATATAGCGCTGGCTGATGCTCAGTGAGCCGTGCCCCATAAAGTGCATGATCGCTATGGCGTCCATTCCCGCATCACCCAAGCGAGTAGCGCATGTGTGGCGGAAAGAATGCAGCACTGAGCCATCTAGCCTCAGCGTTTGCCGAATGCTGGCATGTTGATCGTCAAGCGTGAAGACCGAGAGTGGCCCGTCACCTGTCTCATTCGTGAAAACGAACGGGCAAGTAGCAGCGGCTCTTCTGCCTTCGAGCATGGTTTTGACGCGGGACGTAATAGGCAGCGCGCGCGGCGCATTGCGGCTCTTACCTTGCTGGACGCGGATACAGCCAAACATATCCCCTATCGGCTCAAGGCGAACATCCTGCCACTGTAACCGTAGCAATTCACCCACCCGTAAGCCAGTGTCAAGTAACATCAGCGTGGCATCCTTCAAGGGTTGCGGCGCTATCTCTAGATAGGCTTGCTCTTGAGCATCAGTTAGAACAAAGTCCCGCACCTTCTCACCCTTCAATAGCTTAATCTTCGGCACACGATCAATGAGCTTCCACTCATAAGCGAGCCGCAAGGCCCGACGCAAGGTAGCTAGTTCACGATTGACCGACGCTGGACTTACAGCGCAGCGACGATGCTGAACAAAACTCTCTGTCAAACCTTCATCAATCTGACTGAGGCGAGCATCAGCTAGCGGTGTAAACTCTAAAAGGCGCTTTAGCTTCATGGCGTAAAATTCAATCGTGGCTGGCTTCTCTGCGCATCGCGTCTGAATGGCCTTCATAAACCGCTCTTGAAACTCCCGAAGTGTTGGAGCTTCAATCTTCTTAGGCACCCGGCCCCGTTCATCTGTTTCGCCAAGCCGAATCATACCGCGCAAGTCTTCAACAAACCGCTCAGCTTTGCGCCTGTCACCGAACCCGGTTGACCCCTGATAGCGCACGCCATCAACGTA
>JBOGJS010000179.1:0-7944 GCA_050745365.1 Terriglobia bacterium | reverse complement strand
ATTGAAGTCTCCAACCTCCCGTGCCCGCTCACGATCGCTGAAATGTTCCTCGAAGCACGCGGCGGGATCACGCCCTTCCGCGAACCGTTCCTCCTGCATTACCTCGAAGCGTTCGTCTACCCCAATGTCCCGCTGGGCGCGCTCATCATAGGCGCCGTGGTGGTATGCGTTGCAATTCTTGCCACATATTGGCGGAGGTATCGCCATCGGGACGCTCGCGGTTGGTAAGCGCATCAACGCTTCGGAGTCTCCAAAAAATAATGTTTACTTTCCAGGGACGGGCGGTGGTAGCCACGGTTGGCGCTGTTCCAACCGTGGGGTTTTTTAAATGGGCAAACCCACATCCCGCCCGGCGGTGTTAGCTGTGGCTACCCCGCCCAAGCTTGTAGAAGGCGAGTTGGGAATCTCCGTGACGCAGGAGGCGGGTCTGGATGAGGGAACCATAATTCTGCTCCAGCCGGCAATACCGCGAATGTTCGACCATGATCAATGATCCGGCGGAGATGATCCCGGAGCGAGCCAGACCGCGCAGCGTATGATGGTACTCACGGAGTTCTGCATAAGGGGGGTCGAGGAAAACGTAATCGAATTGCGCGTCCTCCTCGGTGAGCCGCTCGATCCCCCTCTCCACCTTGGTGGCGATTATTCGGAAACCGGATTCAATCGAGAGCGCTTCGAGATTTCGGCGGATGATTTCCACCGCCGCTCGGTGATGCTCGATGAAAACCACACGGGCCGCGCCCCGGCTGAGCGCCTCAATCCCAACGCCGCCGCTCCCGGCATAGGCGTCGAGGAATTGTGCGCCACAGATGCCTTCACCCAACACGTCAAAAAGCGTTTCGCGCATCTGGCTGGAGGTGGGCCGCAAGGCACCGCTCTTCAAGCTTTTCAGCGGCAGTCCTCGGAATTTCCCGGCAACAATACGCATAGAAGAAATGATTCATCGTTTCATTGAATCATTGATTCAATGAAGCAACGATCCAATGATTCAATTCCGTCACCCCACCCTTGCCAAGCTGTAGCCTCGGGGCCAACGGGCACGAAGGGCAGCGATGAAACTCTCGAGCTCTTGGGGAGATTCCGGGCGCTCGACGAACTCGGAAGCCTCTCGCCGAGCCCATTCCAGGATTTCCTGATCACGCAATAGATTGGCGATACGAAAGGCAGGCATGCCCCACTGCCGGGTTCCCAGAAATTCACCGGGTCCACGAAGCTTAAAATCCATCTCCGCAATGCGGAAACCGTCGTTGGTTTCGGTCATGAGCCGCAGGCGCTCGTCCGCCACTTCACTGTGCGGCTCACCGGCAATCAGGAGGCAATACGATTTTCCCCTGCCACGGCCAATCCGCCCCCGCAGTTGATGGAGCTGGGAGAGGCCGAAGCGCTCTGCGTGCTCGATGAGCATCACGGTAGCGTTCGGTACGTCCACCCCTACTTCTACGACCGTCGTTGAAACCAGCACCTGGATTTCTCCGGCGCGAAAGCTTCGCATCACAGCCTCTTTTTGGACGCCCGGCAGACGCCCGTGCAGCAGACCCACGCGGAGCTCAGGGAAAATATTCCGCGAAAAATGCTCGTGCATGCGCACTGCCGGCCGGAGGTCAAGCTTGCTGGATTCTTCGACGAGTGGATAAACCGCATAGGCCTGCTCGCCATTCCGAACCTTGCGGCGGATGAATTCAAAAGCCTGCGCGCGATCCCGCTCGGCGAAAACGCGCGTAGTAATGGCTGTTCGGCTGGGTGGCATCTCATCGATCATCGAGAAGTCGAGGTCGCCATAGGCCGCCAGAGCAAACGTCCGCGGAATGGGAGTGGCCGTCATCACCAGAACGTGCGGCGCACTCCCTTTCCGGATCAGCTTGTGACGTTGCGCTACGCCGAAGCGGTGCTGCTCATCCACCATCACCAGGGCTAGCCGGGCGAATTCCACATTTGGCTCAATCAGCGCGTGTGTGCCGACCACAAGGTGCAGCGAGCCATCGGCAAGGTCCTTTTTGAGCGCGTCTTTTTCGCCCGCCGTGCGGTTGCTTACGAGAAGCTCTACGCGATAGGGAAGCGGGGCGAGAAGCTGTTTCGCATAGAGGTAGTGCTGGGTGGCAAGAATTTCGGTAGGCGCCATGATGGCGACCTGGAAACCATTTTCAATCGCCACCACGGCGGCTTCGAGCGCGACGATCGTCTTGCCCGAGCCTACGTCGCCCTGAAGCAGGCGGCTCATGGGCTGGGGTGAAGTCATGTCGTCCACGATTTCCTTGAGCACGCGCTTCTGGGCAGTGGTTGGATGAAAGGGCAGAATCTGTTTGATCGCGGAGCGAACTCCGTCGGTGATCTTCAATGGAATACCCGGAAGCCATTTAATGCGCTGCCGCCGCAGCGCCATCGCGACGCCCACGTTGAAGAATTCTTCAAAAATCATTCGTGTTTGCGCGGGCGTACGGAAGCGGGAGAGCTGCTCCAAGGACTGGTCTTTGCGAGGGAAATGCGTCTCCCGAACGGCAGTGAGGCGCTCCTGAAGCTTGTTCTTTCGCAATACCGAGCCGGGCAGGCACTCAGGGATGTCGCTATCCACCGCAGCGAAAGCGTTCCACATAATCCGGCGCAGCATTGCTGTTGAAACAGCGCCCACCGCTTCATAGATCGGAGTGATGTGGCCGATTTCAAGCGAGCCCGTCGCGCTTTCTTCCGAGTCCGGCAGGATCTCGTAGCGGGGCTGGATCAGCGCAAGATTGCCCGTCCCGTAGCGGTCGCGCTCGACTTTTCCGTAGAAAAGCACCCGTTGACCTTCGCGGAAAACTTTCTCCCGGTCCAGGTACGCGCCGTTGAACCATTTGCAGCGAATCATGCCTCCCGGAGCCGATCCGCTTGCATCCCGGCCCGCCAGATCGTAAAGATAAACGCCTCGCCGGGTGCGGGTGAGGCCACAGGCGATTACTTTCAGAAGTACCGTAACGGTCTGGCCAGGCACGACATCGCGGACGGAGGTAAGGCGGGTCCGGTCTTCGTAGCGGAAGGGGGTGTAGTAAAGCAGGTCCCCCACGGTGCGAATGGATCGCGCGGCAAGCGTTTGGGCCCTGTGGGGTCCGACACCTTTCAGGTATTGGACGTCGTCAGCGAGCGTCACTTTGGCCATGAGGATGTCAGGCCATCAGTATAGCGCCGAAAGGTTCATCGTGGCGTCTTCGCTCAGCACCGCCTGCGGCTCCTCTGCATCGCATTCGACGCCAAACTGGGTGGCGCAGACATGCGCTTCTCAGTCCCGGACCCAGGACTATCTCGTGCCCGCCTCAAGTGGAGAGTCCCGCATTATCAATATCCGAGCATATAGCGCAGACCTCTGCACCTGAGGTCTGCGTCTCCTAACCTCAGGGCAAACCGCGGACCTGAAAAACGCAGGTCCGCGCTACGCCCTCTCAGGAATGGCGCTATCCACCGCAGCGAAAGCGTTGGAGAGTGCGAATAAATCGACGACGAACGTCATTCGAGCGTCCACAGCCCTTTGGCTGCCAATCCTGAACATGACATGCGGCGCGGAGACGCGGTAAATTTCGATCAATACCCCTCATCCGGATCGCTACGCTCCCCACCTTCTCCCCAGGGGAGAAGGTGCCCGACGTAGAAGGGCGGATGAGGGGTCGTTTTTCTCACGCTGAGCAGGTGGCATGTCATGCAGAGCGAAGATGCCGTATTGGCGAGGCGGCCTGGGCTCCGTGTCCCGCCGTTTCGGGAGTTCACCGCCGAGCCCCATCCGAACAGTCGGAGATGATCCCAACGGCGCGGCGACTTGCGTAGCCGGCACGAATCTGCCAATATCTCTCATTTGGCTGTCAACATTCAGGAGAGTTTCCATATGCCGTTTGATCCCAAACACCAGAGCCACATCATCACGAGCGGGCCCTCTCGAGCGGGCGCCAGAGCGATGCTGAAGGCGGTGGGCTTCACGGACGAAGACCTTGCAAAGCCCATCGTGGGCATCGCCAACACCTGGATTGAAACGATGCCCTGCAACCTGCACCTGCGCCAACTCGCGGCCAAAGTGAAGGAGGGCGTGCGAGCTGCAGGTGGCACGCCGATGGAGTTTAATACGGTTTCCATCTCCGACGGCGTCACGATGGGCACCGAAGGAATGAAGGCTTCGCTGGTGAGCCGGGAGATTGTCGCGGATTCCATTGAACTGGTCGGACGCGGTCACATGTTCGATGCCGTGGTGGCGCTGGTAGGGTGCGATAAAACAATTCCCGGCGGCGCGATGGCGCTCATCCGCCTGAACGTTCCTTCCGTGCTGCTTTATGGTGGCTCGATTGCCACAGGAAAGTTCCACGGTAAAGATGTCACCATTGGTGACGTCTACGAGGCCATTGGAGCAAACCTCGCGGGCATCATGCCGGATGCGGAGCTTCGAGAGCTTGAAAACGTGGCGTGCCCGGGAGCCGGAGCATGCGGGGGTCAGTTTACCGCCAACACGATGTCCACCGTGATGGAATTTATCGGGCTCTCGCCCATGGGTTTTAACAGCGTCCCGGCGACAGTGCCCGAAAAGCTGGACGTAGCGTTCACGACCGGCCAGCTTGTGATGGATGTGCTGCGCCGAAACGTGCGTCCAAAGGACTTTCTCACCCGCAAAGCTTTTGAAAATGCGATTGCGAGTGTTGCCGCCACGGGCGGTTCCACGAACTCTGTGCTTCATCTTTTGGCCATGGCGCGCGAAGCCGGCGTGCCGCTTTCGATTGATGATTTTGACACCATCAGCCGGAAGACGCCGATTGTGGCATCACTCAAACCGGGTGGCGAATACATGGCGGTCCACGTGCACCAGGCGGGTGGCATTCCAGCGATAGCGAAAGTGCTTCTGGAAGGCGGCTTGCTTCATGAGAGCGAGCTCACCGTGACGGGCCGCAGCCTGGGGGAAGAGGCCCGTAAGGCTAAAGAGACGCCCGGACAAAAGGTGATTCGGCCAGCCTCAAATCCTTTCAAAAGCACCGGCGGGCTGGTGATTCTCAAAGGCAATCTTGCTCCCGAAGGATCAGTGGTAAAAATCGCCGGTCATGAAATGCTATATCACCGGGGTCCGGCGCGCGTTTTCAACTGCGAAGAAGATGCGATGAAGGCTGTAACAGGCAGGAGCATCAAGCCGGGGGACGTGGTGGTGATCCGATATGAGGGTCCTCGCGGCGGCCCCGGCATGAGAGAGATGCTCGGCGTTACAGGAGCGCTCGTGGGCGAAGGTCTCGGTGAGTCCGTTGCGCTGCTCACCGACGGCCGCTTCAGCGGAGCAACACGAGGTCTGATGGTAGGACACGTCGCGCCGGAGGCGGCTCTGGGCGGCCCGATCGCCGCGTTGCGCGATGGCGACATGGTGGTGTTTGACGTGAACGCCCGCAAGCTCGAAGCGGAACTTTCGCCGGAGGAGATGAGGCAACGGATGGAAAAATGGCTCGCGCCTCCGCCGCGTTATCCTGAGGGCGTTTTCGGGAAATACGCCTGCCTTGTCTCCTCCGCCGCTGAAGGTGCCGTCACGCGCGTGATTTGGCAATGAAGACCCAGAAATGAGAACTGATCGCGTGAAGGGAGGCTCTTCGCGCAGTCTCATGGCATCCGTGCTAAGCTCACATCAAGAATCTGGAGTGCTGTGTGACGATCGAAGATTACAAAATAGTTCTCTACCGGCAAGAGGACGGTTCCTGCGTGGCGGAAATCCCCGCGATCTCCGGCTGCTACGCGCTCATGCCCAATCGCGAGGAGGCTCTGGCGGAACTTTCAAAGGTCTTCAACATGATCGCCGAAGAGTATTCGGAAAGAGGGGCAGATCTTCCCGTCGATTCCACGGAAATAGTTCATGCCTAGTGCCACGGCTCGCGAACGTCAGCGTGCCGCGCACCGCCTGGGCTTCTCCCGGACCCGCCAGACTGGCAGCCACGAGCGATGGAATCATCCCGACGGTCGTGCCGTCACCGTCCCTCTTCACGGAGGCCGCGAAATTGGTCCTCCTATGTTCTTCAAAATTCTTCGTCAACTCGGGATTACACAGGAAGAGTTCCAGCGGCTCCGATAGGCTCTCGGAGGGGTGGATACTCGTTGCAGATTCGCGCTGGAAGGAGAACGCAGTGACTGACTACAGGTTTGGCCGGCGGGGCTTTCTCAAAGCGAGCGGAGCTTCCGCCTTAGGCGCCTCTGGGATGTTCGCCGGCGAGTCGGCCGCCGCCCAAGAACCTGCCTCTTCTACGCCCGCTCACGAGAAGAAGTTTCCGCAGCTCGCGATGATCACCGAGTATTCGCCGCAAAAGCTAGCCTTCGCTGCCTCCGTCGGCTATCAAGGCGTCGTGGTGAAAGTGGGGCCTGAGTTTAATTCTCGACTTCCGGATTCAAAAATCGATGGCATCCTTTCAGCGGCGCGCGGTGCCCGCATCCGCATCATCAGCATTGAATGTATGGCGCCCAACCACATCGCGCGCGACCCAGCCGAACGCCGCAAGACCAATTCCGATTTCATTCGCGACCTCGAGTTCGGGCATCGCCTGGGATGTAAATTTGTGGGCACCTTCAGTGGCGCGATACCAGGAGCTTCTATGGAGGACCAGGCAAAAACCCTGGCCGCGGTATTCAACGAGAAATACCTCCCGGTGTGCGAGAGACTCGATATGAGTATGGGGTGGGAAAACTACCCTTGCCCCGAGAATTTCGCCACTGTCCCAGCGGCCTGGGAGGCCGTCTTTTCCCTCGTTCCGAGCCCCCGCCTGGGCATTGAATTTGATCCTTCACATCTCGTCCGCCAGTATATTGAGTATTTCGAAGCGGCATGGAACGTCAGGGACAGGATCCGGGGCGCACACGCCAAAGACACCGAGATTATCGAACCGGTCCTGCAGAAAATCGGCATTCACGGTCAGGGTTGGTGGCGCTACCGGATTCCCGGCCAGGGCTTGATCGATTGGCCGCGTTTCATCACCGTTCTCCTTCAGGCGGGTTTTGGCGGAGGCATTGCCGTGGAGCACGAGGATCCTTTCTGGGATGAGACACCCCACAACAGCGCCCCCGAGTTTCCCCAGGCTCGCAAGGATGGTTTTATCCTCGCTTACCGGTTTCTGAGCATGTATCTGCCCGGACGGATGAGCGGGAGCAAGGAGAATCCTGATGAGTGAAACCACAACTCTTTTGCATGCTCTCGAAAATTCCCAATGTGTTGATTTGAGCCAGTCCCTCGAAGAGCACATGCCGCATTACCCGACCCATTCCAAATTTCACCACACGCTTTGGAACTCCTACTGGCATGGAGACCGCTCGCTGACCTATCAGCTATTGATGAACGAGCACGCCGGGACCCATGTGGATGCACCCGCCCATTTCATCAGCGATGCCAAGATGGACGCACACGTCACCATCGATCAGGTTCCCTTGCGAAGCCTCATCGGCCGCGGCGTGCGGCTCGACTGCCGGAAGTTTCGGGCGGGTGAATACGTTCCGCAAGCTGACATTGAGGATTGGGAAGCGAAGCGTTCGCCCATTCAGGCCGGAGATATTGTGCTGTTTAATTTTGGATGGTCCGAGCGCTGGGCGCTGCGGCCCGGCCAGGCGGGATACATTGAGAATTGGCCTGGTGTAAGCATGGAAGCGGCGGAATATCTCCTCAGAAAGCGGGTGGCCGCTATCGGGGTAGATACGCTTTCGGCCGATCATCCAGCCGCGCTCCTCACGAATCCCATTCATCCCGTTGTCCTTGAAAAAAAGATGCTCCTCATCGAAAACCTCTGTCATCTTGATTTGCTTCCGGACATCTTTGTTTTCATCGCGCTGCCTCTTAAGATTCGTGGTGGCTCAGGCTCGCCCATCAGAGCCATCGCACTCTTTTAGGAGTATGTTATGTCCCGACTCGTCGGGACCTGAAATTTTACATTTCCAGCCCTCTCCCAGGGGTGTCCCACGCAGCGGGACGGGTGAGGGGTTGTGGAC
>JBOGJS010000178.1:0-2759 GCA_050745365.1 Terriglobia bacterium | reverse complement strand
CTCGCCACCCTCTCCCCACGGGAGAGGGCTTAAAACACTCAAGGAATAGCCCTCTCCGAGGGGAGAGGCTGCCCGACGAAGGAGGGCGGGTGAGGGGTAATTTTCATGTTGCGGGTGTCGCAAAGCGGCCATCAGCAACTCCAGGGTGACAGCTTCGAGGGCTTCAGCACCCTTCCAGGCAACATGGTGGCTTGTGCTTGGGTGGGCTACTGTGCTCGCACAATGCGGATTTGGGTGGAGAGCGGGTAAGGCTGGCCCTCGAAGCTGTAATTGACTTCTACAAATACCGCCAGGTTATCACCTTTCGGTCGGCGGCGCCCGCCTTCAAATCCCGAACCCGTGTGACGCATGGGGATGGAAGTCCAATGCGATTTTCGAAAGTCCAGGCTCCGGCTCTCGGCGGACCAGAGTCGCGCCGCTATGCCTGGCGGACTGGTTCGGATGATCAGGCGCTCCTGTTGATGACTCTCCGAAAATTTCCAGGAGAGTTGAGGCATGGGAGTATGGGAAGCAACATGGCGGGCAAAAACGCCGGCAGTGTTGTACACGCGGTCGCGGTTATGTTCCATGTTATGCGTCGCGTTGGGGACATAGAGGATCCATTTTCCTCCGCTCAGGCCGCGCCAATAAAGGTTCAGCGCGTCCTGCGTCCAGTAAGGATCGTTCGTGCCCCGGACAATCAGCTTGGGGAGTGTTAGTTGCCGCCGGTACGTATAGGGATCCACCATGCGCCATAGGCGCCGTCCGCGTAGACTATTGACTACGCGGGGTTTCAATAACCCGGCGCGCACATAGTCGTCGATCTGCCGGCTGTAATGGCCGTAAACGGCCACTTGATGCTTCATTTGCGCGGGAATGTTGAGCATGTCAATCGCCATCGGTGCGATCGCAACCACTCGCGGATCGCCCGTAGCCGCCGTCAGCCACGTCGTCCATCCGCGCTTGGAGACCCCCGCAATAATAAAGCTGTCCACGGGCCGGCCCCACCCTTGGGGCGCAAAAGCCTGGAGCGCGTCCATCGCCCTGACAACGCTTTTAACCATTGGAAAGAGCAACGGCCAGCTCGCGTCGGCGGTGTGGAGATACTGCACAAACGTGTAGGCGATGAGCTCGTCTTCAACTTTGCCGCCAAAGAGCGGTTGATTGGGAATCTGATATAGCACCGCGACGCGCATCCCGGCGTGCTCGGCGATCGTGAAGCCGGCACTTACTCCTTCCCGGCTCGCATGGCCGCCCGTAACGTAAAGCAGGAGAATATCGGGAAACCGCACGTCTTTTGGCTCATAAACCTGTAGTTGATGTTCCCAGGGGATGCCTTGCCAAACCTGTGATGTAAGATGGAGCTTGTAAATGTTGCCGCGCGAGACGGTGGTGGTTTGTAGATGTTTCCAATGAAAGGCTCGATCCGGACGATTGACATACTGCATCAGTTGCGCGCGTGATTGGGAACTCGCTGCGAGAAGCAACCCGGGTACGAGCGTGGCGGCCCACCACTTTGAAGGGAAGAGGATCATTGCGGAATCGCTTGGCGCCAGTAGTAAATCATACCTGAATCGGAGGCAGCAAGAGTAGGCTCCCGGCGCATTTTCATGCTTCAGGGTGTTGCCTGAGGCGACATGAGCGACTGCCTTCTAGGTATAATGGTCCGGAATGAATGGGGAAAGGGTGTCACCGCGCCTGGGAAAGACATCTGATCTTTGGGTTCAAGCGGCGCTCTATGCGAGCCTAAGCGTCATCATTCCGGGTTGCGCGGTGGCAGGATACTTCCTAGGTGACTGGCTCGATGGCGCCCTGCACTCAGGCGAACTTTTTGCGGTGATCGGGGCCGTCGTGGGCGCAGCGGCCGGAATTACCGAGGTTCTTCAGATTGTGATGAGGTGGGAAAAGCGTGGAGCAGGAAGAAATAGCTCAGGCGGAAACGAGCCGGATTGAGGCCCGCCTGCTGAAGTGGATGCTGGCGGCAAGCGCCGCGGTGGTTTTCACTGTATCGGTGGCAGGCCACTTGCGGCTTGCGGCCGGCTTTGCTGGAGGAGCTGCCATTTCGATTCTCGGCGCCGTGTGGCTGGAACAGGCTGTGTCTGGCGCTTTGCGGGGCGTGGCGGACAATTCGGCCCAATTCATGACAAAAGAACTGGTTTTCAAGCTCATAATACGTTATCCTTTGCTGCTAGGCGCTCTCTACCTATTCTACCGGACAAAGTGGCTGCCTGCCTGGGCCGTACTCGCTGGCTTGTTCATTCCACTAGCGGGTGGCGTTGTTGAATGCTTGTATCAGTTGGGTGGAATGCTCTTTCCTTCGCTGACGCGCCGAGGGCAGGGAATAGAGAATAGGGAATAGGGATTGCAGATCTCGATGGCCGGTTTCGGCCCATGCGCGCTGCGCGCACTACCTGAAATAACAGAACTGCCACTTGCAAAGATGCTAAGGCGCTAAGAAACGCAAAAGCGGAATGCCTTCATTTTCTTCCGTGCGTAGCTTCGCGACTCAGCAGCTTTGCGTGAGGACTTCGAAACGAGGTTGCTAGCCCGCTCCTCTGGGCTGATCTTTACCTACACCTCCGGCTGGGCACCGAGGGTGGACTCAAGGTCCTTGTTCCGCATTGGATTGTGGACGGCTTTGTATCAGGGCGCGGGCTTCAGCCGTTCTATGAAAGGGGATGTCAAGAGAAAGTTTTCTCCCTGGACTCGGCATCCGATGTTCTCTCGGCATCCAGCCCCTGCAACTGTATCTTTAGCTGCTCGCCTGTCTTTTTCCCTGG
>JBOGJS010000177.1:0-4523 GCA_050745365.1 Terriglobia bacterium | reverse complement strand
GGACGGCACCGCGGTGGCGGTCTGGGCGGCGACCTTTTTGCCATCGAATGGGACGCAAAGACCGGCAAGCTTACAGGATTAAATGCGAGCGGCTGGGCTCCACAAAAGCTGACTGTGAAATTTCTTCATTCCAAAGGCTTCAAGCAGATGCCGCACAGTGGCATCGACTCGGTAACGGTTCCGGGCTGCGTGGAGGGCTGGTGGAAGCTGCACCAGAAATTCGGCAGGTTGCCCTGGGCTGAGCTTTTCCAGCCCGCAATTTACTATGCGTCTCACGGCTTTCCGGTAGCGGAGTGGGATAGCAACTACTGGAAAAGTGCAGCGCACGTGCTGGAGCATAACGAAGAGGCCAAGCGAGTTTTTCTGCCACGCGGAAACCCGCCGGAGGTGGGAAGCGTCTTCCGCAATCCGGACTATGCCAAGGCGCTCGCACTGGTGGCTCGACAGGGGGAAAGCGCCTTCTATCGGGGAGCCATCGCAAAGGCTTTATTAAAAACTTCGGAGGAGCTCGGCGGCGTGATGACGGCTTCCGACCTCGGCCAATTTCAAGCGCAATGGGTGAAGCCGATCTCCACGACCTACCGCGGTTGGACGGTCTATGAGTTGCCGCCCAACGGGCAGGGCATGGCCGCGCTTGAAATGCTGAACATCATGGAGCGGTTTCCGTTGCCGAACTATGGTCCATTGAGCGCCAAGCGCTTTAGCATCGAAATGGCGGCGCAGAAACTTGCCTACGCGGATTTGTTCCGCTACCTGGGCGACCCTCGGTTTGTGAGTGTGCCCTTCGAGGGGCTGATTTCCAAGCCTTATGCGGATGAACGCGTTAAACTGATCGACCCTGAACACGCACATTGCGATGTTCAACCCGGGATGCCGCCCGGAATCCGTTCGCGTACCGCCAGCGCGCTTCCCCGGCCGGGAAATGACACGAATTACCTGACGGCGGTGGACAGCGAGGGCAACATTGTCTCCTTGATCCAAAGCCTCTCCGGAGCGTTCGGTTCAGGCGTCGCGGTGCGCGGTTACGGAACCCTGTTGCAAAATCGTGGAGGCGGTTTTGTGCTTGACCCTCGAAGCCCGGACGTGCTCGCGCCCCGGAAGCGCCCGTTCCACACCATTATTCCGGCCTTCATGCAAAAAGGCAGCCTGCACATTGGATTTGGCATCATGGGCGGGCTCAACCAGCCCCAGGCTCACGCGCAATTTGTTTCAGATATTGTGGACTACGGAATGAATATTCAGGCCGCGCTTGAATTCCCGCGCTTCACAAAACTTGACCACAGCGGCTGCGATTTCACCATTGAAAACCGCGTGCCCAAGGCCACCCTGGAAGCGCTTCGACGCATGGGCTACGTCCTGAATGTGAAAGGACCTTTTACTTCTTCGGTGGGCGGCGGCCAAGCCGTCATGCACGATTCGGCTACGGATGTAAACTACGGGGCTTCCGATCCACGCAAAGATGGCGAGGCAGTGCCCGAGCCCGGACCGTATTTCAAGCAGTGACAATTGATGAGTGACGAGTGAGAAGGCGTGCTAGTCTCTTTGCTCGCTCAGTCGTTCTGCTTCGTGATACCCCGCAGGATGCAGATGACCTCTCACCTCCATCGAACTGAGGTCAGGCCTGCCTTCCGGCGTCGTATTCTTGGGCAAGCCAATCAAAAGCCCGCTCCTGTAGACTACGGGGGAAGCGGTTGATATCCATCGGGGTTTCGAATTGCAGGGCCTCCTGATTACCGAGCAGATTATATATCTGCTGGGCCATCTCCACTTCACGCCGCACGTCAGCAATTCGTGCGTAACGATCCAGCGTGGGCGCAACGATCAGGACTGGTCGAGGAGCGATCGACGCCAGAACTTCGTCGAAATCGAAGGGAACGCGGTCTTCATGGCCGACGAAGAAACCAAGCCGGGGTAGGAGGCCGTGGAGATGCGAGTAGTGACGAATTCCTTCGGTGCCTTTATCCGGAGTTTGGAGTCGCAGGGGATCGAGCCCACAGATGGAAACAAGACCCCGAACGCGCTCGTCAAACGCAGCGGTCAGCAAACCGATCTTGCCGCCGAGTGCATATCCAAGCAGGTAAATCTGAGATGAGTCCACCTCTTCCAGCGCGGAGAGGGCATCAATGGCAGAGCGTGTATCCGCAATCATGTTGCCCATGATCGACCACTTGGGATAGCGTTGATAGAAGTATTTGGCCTCGTGGACTCGCGTTCCGTAACCCAATTGATCGAAGGCGAATACAGCAAACCCTTTCTCCCAAAGCAAAGAGAATGCGGGCCGTTCATCCTGGTAATAAGCCCACTTGGCAGAAAGCCATGGATGCCCGGCGGACCACCCATCCTGGTAAGAGTGCTGATGGAGCCAGATCACGACCGGCCATTTCCCCGGTTTGGGCTCGCCATCGGGTCCTAGCGGGTAAAACAAATCTCCCATGAACGAATCTCCAAACGGCACGCCGATCGCGCCGATTCCCTCACCCTTCAACCTCTCCCGCGCATATCTGTCTCCGTAACGGCCCCAGGTGTCTTTCGCCGGCCTGCGGTACAGGGACGCAAGCCAATCGTCAGTTGTCATGACATGCGCCGAAAGTTTGCGATCCGCCGGAAACGGAACCCGGGGCGGCGCTTCGCCGAGAACCTGTGAAATATTCTGACGGATGGACTTCTTCCTTTCTTCCCACTGCGCAGCCGAGGCGATAGGATGGCCGTCTTCCTGGGTCAGAAAATCGCCGACCTCTCTTTTCGGATACATAAGTGGATTGATCCTCTCGCCGGAGGACTTCTGCCAGCCCTCAAATGTGTAGCCAAGAATCCATGTCTCACATTTCGGGTAAGTCTTTCGACCAAAAACCGCGTCAAAGAAGTCTACGATCTCCTCGATTCGTTCGGTACCGAACTCATGTTCTCCATCGCGAAGGTGCAGCCAGAGGTTTTCCTCCTTGCCCAGGAATCGGTAAACGCTCAGCGCGGAGCGGTAGGCCTGTTCAAATCCCAACGGATTGCCCGCCGATTCGGCGTAGCCCGCGTACATCATCAGGCCCCGTGGGGCGATGGCCGCTATCAACAGGTTCTGATCGACCGGGAGTTTATCTTCGCGGCCGGCAAAGAAGCGCAGCCGCGGGTGAAACCAGTGCGGCTGTGACCCAGTCAGCAGCTCAATGCTTTCATTGACGAACATGTCCGTGGTGTAGCGCCACGGATCGCACTCGCCCGTATTGCCACTGGAGGGGGCCACAGCCCCAATCCGTTCATCAAAAGCCGCCGCCACCAGAGCCTGCTTTCCGTTACGGGAATGCCCAGTCAGGCCTATCTTTTGTTTGTCGACCTCGGGAAGTGTGAAGAGATAATCCACGGCTCGCGAGCCTGCCCACGCCCACCGCGCCAAGCACGAAAAATCGTACTCGGGATAGATGTCGATGTAAGCATCGGAGTCATCACTATTGCCGTACATCGGGTCCGCGGCGAAATAAATACAACCGATATAGCCGCGTCGTACGCCCGTGGCCACCCAGGGCCGCTTCCGGGGATGATTGGTGAGAAAGACCGGGAAGGGGCCCGTGCCATCCGGAATAATCAATTGCACACGCAACGTAGCGCGGTGATCAGGTCCGAACTCGAGCCGGACGTCGCGCACGGTTGTCGTTCCTTCGCGACGGCTACCGGTAACGATGGCACGAAGATTATCCGGCCGCGGCGGCATGGTGCCGAAGACCCAGTGCTCTGTTTGCGAGCGGATCCATTCCTTCTGCTGATTCCACAGAGCCTGAGTAGTGACCGGAATATTCCGCCCGCCATCCTGGAGCAATAGTGGATCCGGCAGGCCCGGAATCGAAGGCATGGAGTCAAAATCCGGTGGAAGAGCTCCGGTGCGCTTGACCCAGTCCTCCCATGTCTTGTCGTAGGCATTTATCCGACCGGTCTGGGGCGTTCTGGTAGGAGGGAAAACCTTGAGGAACAGATTAAGGTAGTCGCGTCGTCTGTCCTGGTCACTGATCGGTCCGGCCAAAGGCTCCGAATGGGCAAAGCCTCTGGTCCCGAGCGCCGAAGCTCCAACCGCCACCGTCGCGCTCTGAGCAAAAAAAGCTCGCCGGCTAATTGTCCGCTTTTCATCCCGTGTCATGGTCGCCTCATTCCTGTTGATTGCGGGGCACAGCGATTCCTGTGATTACCTCAGCCGGTACTTCAGCTAAGCGTCCGGGAAGATGTTGCCGTGGAATTGCCCGAGTGCGCCCGCCGATCTGTTTAATGCTGTTGCCCGCAGTCCAGTGCCCGGTTCCATCGGACAAGGGCGCTTGCGCGGCCTGAAATCTCGACCGCAGCCCTGTTGCGCTTGGCTGGCCGCACTGTGTGCGGTCATGCCAAGCCGTGATAAAGGACAGCCAATCTCGGCGTTGTTTAGAATCTCACCTTTGCGGAGAGCTGGATGATCCGTTGGCCAAATGAGGAGGTGATCGTGCCAAACCCTCCTAAACACTGACCATTGCTGTTCGAACAAGAGATGTCGGGGTCGTAGAAGTGTGGGC
>JBOGJS010000176.1:0-33002 GCA_050745365.1 Terriglobia bacterium | reverse complement strand
GTGGTGTTCTGCTCAGGGGTCGGCCGCGGAGAACAGATGGAGGAGCTGACGACTTCGAATCTTCCTGCTTTTCTCGCAAATTTCACGCAGGACATCAATCAGGTGGATGACGCCTTCAAACAACTGTCGCACTCAAAATTAGCTCTCTTTGACCAGACAGGCCATCCATTGGGACGACGGAAAATCAAAGATCGCCGCCAGACGCTGGTGGACTTGCGACTGACGCTGAAGGATTTCGAGAAGCGGCCCCGGGATCTTGTGGTGACAATGACGCTTTCCGACCAGACGGAGGAGCTGGCGGACGAGGTTTACGATCTCTCGCAAGTCGCCTATGACAACGATCGCGAGGAGTTGGGCCTGGACCTCACGGACGCTCTTAACCGCTTCAATAAGGATGCAGACCTCCTCGAAGCTTATGCGCTAGAGCTGGCCACCGAGAACGAGCGTCAGCTCAACCAGCTCGAGAAGAAGTGAAAGCCGCTATGCCGGGCCTAGGACTTCCTCATAAACGGCGAGGGTCATCGCGGCCGCACGCCTCCAGCTAAATTCTTTGGCACGGGCCATGCCCGCCTGCATCATTCTCTGCCGGAGGGCCTGATCTGCGGCCACCTTCTGCACGGTTTCAGCAATCTCTTCCTCGTTATGCGGGTCGATGTAAGCAGCCGCTTCGCCGCCCACCTCGGGCAAGGAGGACGTCCGCGAAGCCACCACCGGGAGCCCATGCGCCATCGCCTCAAGCACCGGAAGGCCAAAGCCTTCTTCAAAGGAGGGAAAGAGGAGTAGCGTTGCAGCCTGGTAGAGTACGCTTAACTCTTCGCGGCTGGCGTGGCCGATGAACTTAATGCGCCCACCCAGGTTATGCTTACTGGCATACTCCTGGATTGCCTCACTTCCGTAACCCTCGCCGCCCACCGACACCATGCTGTATTTCGCCGGGAGGCGCTCGAGCGCCCGCAGCGCGCCAAGCGTGTTCTTGCGAGTCTGTAAAACGCCGACCAGCAGGATGAGCTCTTGGCCTTTCCCAACCCGCCGCTCGCGCTCCTTTCGCCGCAATTGCGGAGAGAGGAGAACTGTGGGCAAATCGACTCCTTCCGCAATGATACGGATCTTTTCTTTTGCGGTTCCCGTGTGGCGATGAAGCTCGCTCGCCGTGTATTCGGAGGGCGTAATGATGCGGGCCGCGCGCCGGGCGGCCTCGATAAGCAGCTTTGAAAATTTGCGCTGAAAACTTGGCGTGGAGTAGTTCCGCGCGGAAAGCGGAAACACGTCGTGGATAGTGACGATTTCCTTTTTGAATCGGAAAGGCGCCGGGCGCTGGGCCAGGCTGTGAAAAAGATCAGCCTGGCGGGGCAGCCAAAATGTCCATGGCTCCTGGAAAAGGAAGGTGGAAAGCCTGGACCGGGTTTCATCAATAAAATACTTCCGCCGCTTCCATCGCGAAAGGCGATAACACGCAAGAAAGCGATAGCCGGTTTCGATCTCCGTCAGAGATTCGATCAGGCGTCGTGAGTAGACGGAAATCCCCGAGGGTTCGGGATCCGCCACGTAGGTGGCATCGAGCGCAATAGTAGCCATCGAATGGGATTATAGCGGGTATGGACTTAATCGGCGTCTGCGGAATCAATATCTTCAAGCCCGTACTCTTTGAGTTTGCGGTAAATCGTGGTTTTGCCGATTCCCAGCAGCTTCGCGGCGCGCACGCGATCACCGCCTGCCGTCTGAAGCGCGTTGAGAATGGCCCGTCGCTCCAGATCTTCCAATGAGTGGGGTTCATCCACAGGCTCATTTTTGATTTTGAGGTTGCCGAGAACAGCCGGAGGCAAGTCCCGGAGATGGACCAGGGGGCCGGAACCCAGCGATAACACCCGCTGAATGCAATTTTCGAGCTCGCGGACATTGCCCGGCCAATGATAGCTCATCACCTGCGCCAAAGCTTCTTGCGTGAAGCCCGTGACGACCCGGCCGCCGTCCTGGTAGCGCTCGATAAAGTGGTGCACGAGCCCCGGGATATCACCTTTGCGCTCACGAAGAGGCGGAACGATAATGGAGA
Source organism: Terriglobia bacterium (assembly GCA_050745365.1). Taxonomy (GTDB): domain Bacteria; phylum Acidobacteriota; class Terriglobia; order UBA7540; family UBA7540; genus RH2-MAG17b. The sequence continues at coordinate 30,952 of JBOGJS010000176.1, read as the reverse complement.
TGACGTTCAGGCGGAAATACAAGTCTTCCCGGAAGGTACCCTTCGCCACGGCCGCTTCGAGATCGCGATTGGTAGCGGCCAAAACGCGGGCTTGCAACGGGACTGCCTCGTTACTGCCCAGGGGACGCACCTCACGCTCCTGGAGCGCGCGCAGTAGCTTAGCCTGCAATTCCACCGGCAGCTCTCCTACTTCATCCAAAAAAATGGTGCCGCCGCCGGCCGCCGCCAGCAGCCCGATGCGCGCCTGCGTTGCGCCGGTAAATGCTCCGCGCACGTGCCCAAAAAGCTCGCTCTCGATCAGGTTGGGGGTCAGGGCTCCACAGTCGATGGGAACAAATGCTTTCGCACGCATCGGGCTGTACGCATGAATGGCGCGCGCGACAAGCTCCTTTCCGGTCCCGCTTTCCCCTAGAATCAATACCGGATGCCGCTTTTCGGCGACCCTCAGAATCATCTGGTAGACCTGCTGCATGGCGGCGGATGTCCCCACAAAGCTCGAAAAGCCTCTTTGTGTCTTCAACTCCTCCCGAAGCAGCCGGTTTTCAGCAGCCAGGCGCTGCTTTTCCACGAGGCGATCGAGGAGCCGCCGGAAATCCTCCACTTTGAAAGGTTTGGTGATATAGTCGTACGCGCCCAGCTTCACGGCTTCGACCGCTTCGGGAATGCTTCCAAAGCCCGTCATCACCAGAACGTCAACGCTCTGGTGACGCTCTTTGATCATCCGTAACAGCTCGATTCCACTGCCACCCGGCATATGCACGTCCGAAAGCACAATGTCGATTTGGCCATCTTCGAGGATGGGTAGGACGCCGGCTGGCGAATCAACCGCTTCCGTCTCGTATCCAAGGCTTTCCAATACCTCGATGCAAAATTGGCGGGAGCTGGGTTCGTCATCCACAACGAGTACTCTAATGGGCATGGATATATACCGATGAAGTATTATAGCATTGATAAACGAGCGGAAGCCTGATTTTGGGAGCTGCTGACCGCGTGCACGAGGCTGGTGGGTTTGATCCGTGACGGCTCAAAGCCATTTGCACTGCCGCCCGAGCCTCGGATGGCTCCTTCGTCATCGCCTACATTCCGACCGTGTGGACGATCACGGTGAACATGGCGAGCCTTAAGTCGCCCGCCGTTGGCCGGTGGTTCGATCCAACGCATGGAACTTAGGCAACCATCCCCGGAGGGCCGTTTACGAATGCGGGGGACGCGGCAGTTTACGTCGCCTGGGAAGAACAGGCGTTGGTGTTGGCGACTGGGTTCTGTTACAAAAGGCTCCAGCTTCTACCCGCTGAAGAGCCTGAGTGCAGCTCATAAGGTGGGGTGCCGAGCTTAGCGGCAGGGCTTCGGGTCTGGGCAAGGGCGGCCTCTGACACTCAACAACTTCAACAACTTAGCTCGGCAAATCTCCAACAAGTCGGGCAGAGGCCGCAAGCCCAGCTCAACCGAGATAGACTCTTACTACCGACTCTCAGCCTGAAGAGAAAAAGGGAGGCGAGGAATGATTCCAAGCCTCCCAAGCTTGATGTCCCGAACTAAAGCGCTTGAAGTCATGAGGCGCGGTTCGCGCAAGCGCAGGATTTTGCTCCTACGGTATTGCGCTTCCGCAGATATAACCCCATTGCGCCCAGCCCGAGCAGAACCATCAGCAAGGTCGAAGACTCGGGAACCGTAGATATTTGTCCCCGAATTTCCCCGCCCGGGAAGTTAACGGTGTGAATATTAAAGTAGGTATCGCCCGCCTGAATGGCGGCGGCAGCTTCGGCGAATGTATTAATGCCATTGGCCGCGTCGGGAAGCAGGTCAGCCGCAGTCAAAGTTGTGGAAAAATTGCCGGACGTTACTCCGGTCGGGAATGTTGCAAAAGGGAAAAGGACCGGTCCTTCAACTCCGGGTGCCCCAAAATGGATGTGTGAGGCGCCTAGGGAGTCCACGGCCTGAGTTCCAGAGGTAAGTCCTGAGAAGCTAAGGGAAACGGCAAGCGTGCCGGAGGCGGAGTTGAACGTGACAGTGCCGAACCCCGTCCCCGACGAGTTCGATTCGCCATCACCTGCCAGGTGGGCTTGTGCTATGAAATCCGCGCGAGCCGACACTCCAGCTAAAACCAGGCCTGCCAAGAGCAGGGCCAGAAAACGAAATGTCTTCATCGGAGACCTCCTTTCTTCGTGCGCAAAGCGTTGATGCCATGCCACAGAATACGACGACCGTAAATTTTCGACCGGTCGCCGGGCGGAAGCCCGCATGAACTAACTTCCCCCAGCGTGACGGTCGGATGCCTCATAACGTCTCTTTCTCCTTCATGCGGTTTCGCGCTGGCGACGCCGCATCAAAACCAAACCTAGCCCAGCTAAGCCGGTGCCGAACAGCAGGAGCGAGGCGGGTTCGGGCGTGGTGGTTGCTTCAAAGCCGACGGTGGTGTCGTTTGCGGCATCGGTATAGAACCCGACGACATGGCCGGCGTCGTTGATGCCGTTCGCTGTCACGCTGACTGATCCGAACGGATCCAGTGTGCTGAAGACTCCGGCATCATCGAGGAATCCAAACATATCGCCGTTCGAGGCGACATAATCCCCGACAATGTCGCCGGAATCGTTAATCCCGAGCGCCTGCGTGGATATGGACCCCGGAAACTGGAACGATGAGATGGTGCCCGAGTTGTCGAGGAAAGCGGAGAAGTCGCCGGCACCATTGTATTGATAGAACCCGACAACATTATCCGCATTGTTCACGCCGACTGCCTGACTGTTCAAGTTAGTCGGCAACAAGGGGTTGATATTAGTGAAGCTTGTACGGTTGAAAGTGAATGCCTGCTGTCCCGTCATTCCAGCGGGATCGGTGGACGAGTAGCCAACGATTTCGGTGCCGGCTTGGTTGACGCCGAGCGCCTGGTTGAACACAAAGCCCGATTGGTTGACCGGGATGAAGTTCCCGCCGGCTGCCCTGCCGAAGCCGCTGGTGGTGCCAACCGCCGGATTAGTAACATAAAACCCTACAGTATCCCCCGCGGCGTCAATGCCGATCACCTGGGTGGGTAAAACCGATGGAGGCGGCGAGGGGTTCGGAAAATTCTCTCGGGTGAAGTTGCCCGGAGCGAATGGCGCGGTTACCTGGAACCCATTGAAGTTCACTGCATTCCCGTAACCGACCACAACATTGCTGCTGTTGACCCCGAGCGCCTGTGTGAAGGTTGGATTCGCCGGATCGATGATATTGGTGAACGTGAACGTAGTGGCGAGTGAACTGCCAGCCGCGACCGACAGCAGTGCAACGACGCCAAGTGCAGTCGCAATTCGGCTCATATTGCCTTCCTTTCGATTTGGACTTAGAGTTTTTGCGTCGCACCTATTCCCGTTGATGGCGACGCGAAATGATCGCTCAGATAATCTATCACCGCCCTGGCGCCTTGTCGAGATAACAAGTAGCAGATGAATTAATTGATATCTACTGCATGCTCAGTCACTTAGAAGGTACCCAGGGGCAACCGTGTCTTGCAGAAGTGTATCCTCTGAATTTTGAGGATCTGAGGCATCGCTCACGTGCCCTATGTACGGCCGGTGTAGCGGGCAGGCAACCATTTAAGAACTGCCGAGAAGACCGCGCGACAGACGTCATATCCAAAGTGTTTGAAAGCTGGGGTGAGCGACGGGATTCGAACCCGCGACGTCCAGATCCACAGTCTGGCGCTCTACCAAGCTGAGCTACGCTCACCGCTCTATCGAAGAGGCCTCGTATTCATTTTGTAGCATCCGTTGAACAGAGGTGTCAACGCCGCCCCCTCCGAACGTGAGAAGCTATGAAAAGATTTAGAGCCGCAGATGAACGCGGATTAGGCCTAGATGAAAACAAAGCCCCTGATCTGTGTTGATCCGCATTTCATCTGCGGCTTGAATGAATTTTTCGCGCGTTCTGGCGCCATGGGCTACTCTCTTTGGCGGCCCTTCGGTCCTGGAAATGTGGAAACTCCAGGGCGGGATAAACCCGCGGCCACCATATCGAAGAGGCCCAACTTACGAATTCGAGCTGATGTCTCGAATGATATAATCGCCCTATGCCCGCCACGATTGTGGTGATTGAGGACGAGAAAGATATTCTCAGCTTGCTCGCCTACACCCTTCGCAAGGAAGGATTTCTCGTGAAATGCAGCGGGAGGGGACAAGAGGGTTTAAATCTGCTCCGGCGCGGTCCTGCTGACTTGGCGTTGATTGATATCATGCTGCCCGATCTGGACGGCATTGAAATTTGCAAACGCCTGAGGCGAGATCGTGAATTGAGGAATTTGCCTGTCATCTTTCTGACGGCTAAAGGAGAAGAGATTGACCGCGTGCTGGGGCTCGAAATCGGCGCGGATGATTACGTGGTGAAACCCTTCAGCCCCCGTGAGCTGGTGGCGCGCATTAAAGCTGTGCTCCGGCGGCGAGATCCTGTCGAGGAGCGCCCCTTAGTCATCGAATCGTCAGAGCTACGCATGGATGCGCGTACGCAGGAGGTGTTGATCCGCGGTCGCGCGGTGGAGCTCAGCGCGCTCGAATTCAAGCTTCTCCATTTTCTGGCTTCTCACCCTCGGCACATCTTTCCTCGCGAAAGGCTGCTCGATGAAGTCTGGGGTCCGGACCGTTTCGTAACCCGCCGCACGGTGGATGTGCACATTCGGCGGCTGCGGGAAAAGATTGAAGCGCAGCCAGAGTCTCCGCACTATCTGCAGACCGTGCGCGGCTCCGGCTACAGGTTCACCGCCGAGCTGCCGGAAGACCCGGCACCCTGAACGCCGCCGCTGCCACGCCTCGATTCCTTCCTCAGAAGACGAGAACTGCCATGTCGATTTTCCGCCGACTTTTCTGGAGCGCTTTTCTTCCGGCCGCCCTCACACTGCTGGTGCTGGGCATCTCCTTCCGTGTTTTCCCCCGTCCAGCCGGCGCTGCGCCGGTGGGGGAGCCTGGGCGGCTGCTTGTAATACTGGCGGTGGCTTTCGTTCTTGCAGTCATCTCAGCGAGCATCGCCGAACGAGGTTTGAGGCGACGCATCAGCAGCATCCGAAGCTTCGCTCAGGGGCTGGTACGTTCGCGCGAGGGTTCCGGCGGTCAGCGTCCGGACGGGGCCGATGAGCTGGGCGCATTGGCCCGGGAGCTCAGCCGTGCAGCGGCTGAGTGGCAGGGATTGCTGGAGCGCCTGAGGTTGGAGTCGGCTCATCGGGAAGCCATTCTGAAGAGTATGGTGGAAGGGGTCCTCGCGATTGATAACCATTCGCGGGTGATTTTCTGCAATGACTCTCTGGCGCGTCTCGTGGGAGCAACGCTTCCGGTTCCCACCCAGACGTCCTTGCTGGATCTCGTTCGTGATCCGGGGCTGATGGAAATGCTTTCCCAGGTCCTCGTCACGCGCGAGCCCTCAAAGCGGACGCTCCAGCTCTCCGCCGCGGATGGCCGCGTTTTTGAAGTTCAGGCTGCTCCGCTCACCGAGGCGGCGCACGACGGTGCTCTCGCCATCCTCCACGACATCACGGGCATTGAACGCCTGGAAAGAGTCCGCAGAGACTTTGTGGCCAACGTTTCTCACGAGCTGCGCACGCCCTTGACGGCCATTCAGGGCTATGCCGAAAGTCTTCTGGATGGAGCGCTGGAAAACCCGGCCGATGCCCGGAAATTTGTGGAAGTGATTCTTTCCCATGCTGTGCGGCTCAACAATATTGCCTCCGACCTGTTGATTCTCTCGGAAATCGAGTCGGGAAGAAAGCAGCCTGAGCCCGAGCCCGTTCCGGCCAGCACGGCCATCGAAAACGCTTTGCACGCGGTCGAAGCTGAGGCCCGGCTTCGCGGAGTTTCTCTCGAGCGTGGTGAGATCGTTGAGGGAGAGATTCTCGCCGCCCGAGTTCATCTCGAGCAGTCTTTGATCAACCTTCTGAACAATGCCATCAAGTTTAACCGTCCGGGCGGAAAGGTGCGCGTCGATGCCGTTTCCTCCGGCGGAGATCAAATTTCTATCGTGGTGGCAGATGACGGTATCGGCATTCCTTCGGAAGATCTTTCCCGTATCTTTGAGCGCTTCTATCGAGTCGATCGTGCCAGGTCGCGGGAGGTGGGTGGCACGGGCCTTGGGCTCTCCATTGTGAAACACTTGGTCGAGCGCATGGGCGGCAGCGTGAAGGTTGAGAGCCGGCTGGGCGAAGGATCAACCTTCACCATGGTTCTTCCGGCTTGCTTTAGCGATCCCACAATTATTTACAATCAAACGAATCTCGTGTTTTAATAAGCGGTTGTTTAGTTGCCCGCCCGGCCTACGAGCAGTGAAAGGCAGAGACGACGCTAACTTTGGGGACGCGGAGTTCTAAAACCTATGACGAGCCAAAACCGGTTCACGCTCGAGACATTTTGCTTCCTGGCGGTCGCACTGCTTGTCAGCGTGGCGAGCGCCGTAGCGCAGCAGAGTGCGCTTCAAAACAAGGCAATTAATCTTGCTGATTGGATCGAGGCAAATTACACCAAATACGAGTACCGCATTCCCATGCGGGATGGAGTAAAGCTCTTCACGGCGGTCTACATTCCCAAGGACGCATCCGCGTCGCGGACGTATCCCATCATGCTGACCCGCACGCCCTATGGCGTGGGGCCTTACGGGGTGGATAACTATCCGAAGAAATTAGGTCCATCGCCACTCTTTGCCCGCTCAAAGTACATCTTTGCCTATCAGGACGTGCGCGGGCGTTTTATGTCGGAAGGAACATACGTCAACGTCCGACCGTTTATACCCAACAAGAATGGGCCCGCCGCTACAGATGAAGCGAGCGACGCACACGACACCATAAATTGGCTGGTGCGCAACATCCCTTTTAATAGTGGCAAGGTTGGGATGTGGGGGATCTCTTATGGCGGCTTTTATGCTGCAATGGGGATGATCGACGCGCCTCCGGCGCTCAAGGCCGTTTCACCGCAGGCACCTGTTGCCGAGTGGTTTATGGGTGACGACTGGCACCACAATGGCGCGTTGTGGTTTATGCACTTCTTCGATTTCATCTCTTCCTTTGGTTTGCCACGGACCGGATTGACCACCACGCAGGCGCCGCGCGAGTTCAAGGTCGGCACTCCCGATGGATATGAGTTTTTCAAGGGTATTGAGCCGCTCTCACTCGCCGATACAGACTACTTAAAGCATCGCGTGCCCTTCTGGGACCAAGTGATGCAGCACCCGAATTTTGACGCATTCTGGAAGGCGCGCAGCGTGCCGCAATACGTCAAAGACATCAAGCCGGCCGTGCTGGTGGTGGGAGGGTGGCTCGACGCTGAGGACCTTTACGGGGCGCTCCACGTATATCAAGCGGCGGCAAAAAACAATCCCAGCGGCCCGATCCGGCTGGTGATGGGGCCTTGGTGCCATGGCTGCTGGTCCTCAACCGAAGGTGATGGGCTCGGTGATGTGCGATTCCCTACGAAGACTTCGGAATTCTTCCGCCAGGACATCGAGTTTCCTTTCTTCGAATATTACCTCAAAGGACGCGGTGAGATGCGCCTTCCGAACGCCTACGTCTACGAGACCGGCACGGACCAGTGGCGAAAGTATGACTCATGGCCTCCCAGAGACGCGACCCGAAAAGCGCTCTATTTGGGTCCTCATGGCACTCTTTCCTTCGAGGCTCCCACGGGAGCGGGAGAGGCATACGATGAGTACGTCAGCAATCCGGCGAAGCCCGTGCCTTACATCAACAAGATCAGCATCGACATGCTGCGCCCTTATATGGATGCCGATCAGCGATTCGCGGCACGACGCACCGACGTCCTGGTTTACCAGACCCCGCCACTGAATGCTGACGTTACCTTCACCGGCCCGGTCGATCCCAGCCTGGAAGTTTCCACCACCGGAACCGATGCCGATTGGGTGGTGAAACTCATCGACGTGTACCCTGGGAATATGCCCAACCATTTGGGAGGATACGAGCAAATGGTACGCGGCGACGTGATGCGGGGCCGTTTCCGCAAAAGCTTCTCAAGCCCGGCGCCCTTTGTCCCGGGTAAGATCACAAAGGTCCAATTCGATATGCCGAGCATAAATCACACGTTCGGCCGCGGTCATCGCATTATGATTCAAGTGCAAAGCAGTTGGTTCCCGCTGGTGGATATCAATCCACAGAAATTCGTGGACATTTATACCGCTAAAGCCTCGGATTTCCAGACAGCGCGGATGCGCGTCTACCACTCACCGACCGCCGAATCGCGCGTCTTCATTTGGGTTTTACCCCCTCCATCGGCCGCTAGTCTCCTGTCCCAGAAGGACATTAAATAACTCGTAGACTGTCACCCTGGGCGGGGTAGCGCAGCGCGGCCTGAAGGCGGCAACCAAACCGCTGTTCATTCCGGCGCGCTGAGCCCCAACGGGGCGTGCTATCACAGCCCAGGCCGCCGGCCTGGGTGAAGAGTAACCAGCAGAGGCTCAGAGCCCTGAAGGGGCGCGCCGTGGGTCGCCCCTTCAGGGCCTCTGATCAGGGATCGTCCCATGGAACCCAGGCCCTTCGCCTGGGCTGCGCTAGAACGGCCCTTCAGGCCTCTGCCGGGGCCGGGTCGTGTGCTTGCCGAAATATGGGTTCACGAAATCCATGAGAAAAGCTTGCTAAAAGAGCAAGAAGTTACGACATTGCAATGCAGACTTTCGCTGTTCAGAAACTCTACCGGCATTTCTATCAGGATTAAAGAAAAGCCGCGGAGTTAAAGGACAACTCCGCGCTACTTGATTTCCAAACAAATACAGAGATGCTTCGCTCCGCTCAGCATGACACAAGCAATGATACGCGGGTGGCTGATCAGATCCTCCTTGGAACGGTTGGCAGGTTAATAACGTTCGAGATACTTGCCTCACCGCTTGGGCGAGGCTAACCTGTGCCGGTACGCTGACCAGTTAAGGGGGAGACATGACAAAATCAATTGGATGCCTTTTGGTACTTCTGCTCTCGGTAACGCTGGCGCACGCGGACAACGTTCCAACAGCCCAGTTCTCGACTATCAGCGGCACCGGCTACCTAGTCGATGCCATAAGCGCCGGTTTCTTTATTTCCTCCTCGCAGTTTTCGGCGGGCTCCGGCACCCCGGATTGGAATTTTGAGTGCTTGCTCACGCCTGCTCTGATACCCACTCTGCCGTTTCAACAGAACACTTCGGGCATGCGCCTCTGCGGCGGCCTCTCGAGTTACAGTTATTCGGAAACTCCAAAAGGGCTGATGCTTTCGGTCACGGGCTTCATCCCTAGCGCCCTTTCTGCTGGATTCAATCACGGCTGCGACGGTTTTTATACCGACGCGTCGTACAGGGGCCTGCATGCGCCCTGTATTGGAGGGGGTATTTCGTTCACCGGTGAGTCTCTGGTCAGTTCCACAGCCTTCCCCGGTGGAGCTGCTTACTTAGCCTTGGGCACGTTTACCGCCACGGGTGAGGTAATAGGTTACGGGCCGGAGAACTGCGCGGGGATTAATCTCTCCTCGTGCAACGAACTGTTTGACGTCACGTTTTCGGGCCGTGGAACTATGACTCTGACCAGTGGCTTTAACTATTTTAATAGCGTGAGGCTGCACTTCGTGCCCACTCCGGAGCCTGCAACCGCTCCGATGTTCCTATGTGGCACTCTTCTGCTAACTGCGCTTGCTGTGTGGAAAAGGCTTCGTGCGAGCGCCTGAGCAAGTAGCGGGTAGCCACGGCACCGCCTCTGTGCCGTGGGCATCGGATCCAGTCGCCTTCAGCCAGTATCCGCGGCACGGTTCCTCTGCCGCGGGTATTCGCAAGTTGCGGGTAGCCATCACGGTCCGTGATGCTTGCAGAAACGGAGCAGTTGTGACGGAAAAGCCCACGGCACGAGAACGGTGCCGTGGCTACCGGCTATTCGTCGATTCTCCTCATCGTCGCGAAATCTCCATCGACGACGGCGGCGGGGTCTGTGCAGAAAAAGGTCTGCTTTCGCCCGGAGATAACCATCTCACACCGCTCAGTTACCCGGTCGCAAGTGAGAATCCGGCGGCCCTCAGCTTCGAACCAGCTTCCAGCACAAAGCGCGAGAGAGAGAGTCCCCTTTTTCCTTCCAACATATACGAAGCGCGCATCACTCGCCCACCCTCCAAGCTTCCACGCCTGGCCCCCGCTGCCGAAAAGGAAAAGATGTCGGGCGCCGGCATCCTCGTAGCAAAGCCCGGCTGTGGCAGCATCTCCACCGATATTAATCCGGGAAAGATGTCCGACTCTCTCTGGCGCACCACACACCGGCTTGAGGATAACGGCAAGGTCGCGAGGCAAGCGCGTCGTCGTTGAAAAGCGGACGACGGGCGCGGGGATCTCAATGCCGTATGCCGGTGAGGTGTATCCCCTTCGAACCTCTTGAGACCAGCCATGCTTTTCAGCGGGAATAATTACGAGGCCGCGAGCGCCGATCGAAGGTTCTGTTCCTGTCTTCAAAGTGAAGCCGGGCGGGGTGTAGGACGGCGTGAAATGGGGAGGGAAATGCCAGAAAATCTCTAATTGATGCTCGCCGGCACCTTCGGCCACATCACGAACCAGCCAGAAATACGGCTTGAGATAAAAGACCCACCGGCGATGGAGCACCGGCTCCGGCAGTCGTTGATACCCGTCATGGCTGCCTACGAAAAGGTCAAACCGCTCGCTCGTTATCCAAAGCTCCGGGCGAACGCGCGGCAGCAGTTTCCAGGCGAATGGCGCGACGGGGTCCGCCTGGCTAAGGCCGTCCACTTGCAGCGTATTGTGAGCTGCCGTCCCTCGAAAAAGCTCGCGCTCCTGGCTGCCCCCCATGTAGCGAAACGTTCCCGGATCAATAAGCCATTCTTCCCCTCCTGCGTGCCCTGCCACGGAGAGCTGCACGCTGAGCGCATCTGCGTGGCCGTGCCCGGAATTACCCGCTCCTTGCGGTCCGGCATCAATAACGAGCTGCTGGCGGCAATTTCGTTCTCCGGCTCCGGAGCCAGACCCCGCCTTTTCCGCCGTCTCGCCGAACATGCTGAAAAAGCCGCTGGTCTTCAGGGAGAGAGAAGCGGGCGGGCGAGCCGCGGCGGGAAGAGCGTCAAAAAGCCGGACTCCTTTGGCTCCCAGAAGCCATAGCGTTTCTTCTTTGAGGCCTCCCGAAGCCGCCTTGAAGTCTCCACGCTCAAAAATCACCGCCCCTGTTGAAAGCGGGTCTGTGAGATGCTCGCGACGGTTACGGCGCGGGTCAAACACGCGGCCTCCGTCGTCATCGCCGAAACCTGCCGGCACGCCGGCCTGCGAGAGCCTGCGAAGCACATCGAGCATCTTTTCGAGGACGCGATCAAAAGCTGCCGGGATGGCAATCTCATTGCGAAGAGCGAGCTGGTGCGCATGAAGAAAAAAATCGAGTGCGTAGACGTGGTAGTAGAGGGACTGCTCGAAATGCATTCCATCCGCCTGCACCTGCTTGTCTGCCTGCTCGAGGATGATGTGCCAGCCTAGCGCTCGCCAGCGAGCGGCAAAGCGCAGCCGTGGGCAAAGCGTGCCAATAGAGAAGAGTGCTACGGCTTCGCCGAGCAGGTGCGTGTTAGGCGAAGTGTATGTGGAAAGATAGCGCTCGATGTGACGTCCGCTAAGGGCGAGCGACCGCAGGAGCTCACCTTGGAAGCTTTGGGGAGCGGCAGGGGAGGGAGCGAGTAAATGTCCCAGCCAGAGCCAGGAGAGGCTCCGGAAAGCTACTTCCAGGCTGCTGGCCCAGTTGATGCCTTTTGGATACGGATTAGCGCGATGCCACTGACGCCACTGAGTGAGTAACTCGTCCACAAAACGAGAATCACCGGTAAGATGCAAAGCCTTGGCCAGTGTCACCAGGTGCTGGTGCCGATTGAGCTCCCAGATCACCTTATGATCGCCCACTTCATTAAAATCGAGGTAGTGGACGTTATACCAGAGCCTGCGTGGCGCACGCCTGTGGTTGGCAGCATCCTCGGACCAGTCAATCACGGGGCCGTAATTCAAGTTCTCGTAGCCCAGCAGATCGAATTCGTGGCGCAGGATGCGTTCCGACTGCTCGATGATAGTTTCGGCCTCATGAGGAAGCCTTTCGCGCAGGAGTTTTACGATGAGGGCGATCTGTTTAGGCTCAAAAAAGAACCGCCCGGGAGGAGGCAGCGTAGCGTGAGCCGGGGCGGGGGATCGCGGTTTCGGATTCTGACCGCTGTCCACACCGTAGAACCAGCGCACCAGGGCGCCGGCTCCAACTCCAAAGACCACCGCATCGGTTCGTTTGCGGATTTCTTGTCGAAGCCGGCTGCGAATTTCCTCCTGGCTCATCGCGGCGAGGCGCTCCGCAGCTTTCCGCCATGTTTTTGGGATGGGCATCATGGCGGCCTTATCATAGCGTCTGTTGCGAAGAATCAACAACCATCATAACAGGATGGTGAAAAACACTCCGGAACTGTGTCACTATGCCTCATCCAAATTCTTGTCACCGCGCGGCGGTTTCTTAGGCCCGAAGGGCCGGAATAACACAGACCAGGGCGAAGTCCCTGGTCCATTTACCACTAAGTAAATCTAGACCTGCTACCTGTAAGTCCTTAATGCTATACTGCCATTTTGACTGGATACCGCAGCGTTCGCCTTTGAACGCTGCGGCTCGCATCTGCGCAATCTCTAAATCTCCGGACTGAAAAATGGAAATTGGCTCACAAAAACATTCCGTCAGCATTTTCGGGCTAGGCTACGTGGGCTCGGTGATGGCGGCTTGCTTCGCGCATAAGGGCCATCGCGTGGTCGGCGTGGACGTGAACCCGGCGAAGGTGGAGATGCTCGACTCCGGCCGCAGCCCGATTATTGAGGCGAAGGTGGACGAGTTCGTAGCCGAAGGGCACCGATCCTGCCGGCTTCACGCTACAACCGACGTGAAGGCCGCGGTCGAGCAAACAGAAGTTTCGTTTGTATGTGTAGGGACACCAAGCCGGCGCAACGGCAAGCTCGACCTTACCCACATCGAGAACGTCAGCCGCGAGATCGGCGCGGCCTTAGAGGGGAAGGAGAGCCGTCACTGGGTGGTGGTGCGCAGCACCATCCTTCCCGGCACGACGGAATCCGTGGTCATCCCTGCCTTGGAGTCTGCCAGCGGCAAGCGCGCGGGAAGCAATTTTTGCGTGGTCTACAACCCTGAATTTATGCGTGAAGGGACGGCCGTCGACGATTTTTTTAAGCCGCCTTACACGGTCCTCGGCGCGCGCGAGACTCAGGAGCTTGCACCTGTCCGGGAACTTTACGACTGGACGCCCAGCCGTATTTTCGAGACGGCGATTCCGGTGGCCGAGATGGTGAAGTATGCGAGCAATGCTTTCCACGCGGTCAAGGTGAGCTTTGCCAACGAACTCGGAACGATGGCCAAGCACCTTGGCGTGGATGCCGAGGCTGTGGCGGAAATTTTCACCTCGGACACGCGACTCAACATCTCGCCCGCGTATCTGAATCCCGGCTTCGCCTTTGGAGGGTCATGCCTTCCCAAAGACCTCCGCGCCCTGAACTATTCTGCCAAAGAGCTCGATTTGCGCCTTCCGTTGATGGAATCGGTTCTCGCGAGCAATCAGGAGCACATTGATCGGGCGGTGGATATGGTATTGCACCGTGGCGATAAGAACATTGGTCTTCTCGGACTGAGCTTCAAGGCTGGTACCGATGATCTTCGCGAAAGCCCGCACGTTGAGTTAGTCAAGCGGCTGCTCGGTGAAGGATGCCACATCAAAATCTGGGATCCAAACGTTTCCCTCGCGAGGCTCTCTGGCGCCAATCGCCAGTACATTGAGGAGGTCATCCCTCATATCGGATCGCTGCTTTCCGAAGACCTTGCCGAGGTGCTAAGGGGCGCGGAGATTCTCATTCTCGGCTCGCGCGCGGCGACCAAAGAAATGCTTCAATTGAGGGCCGGGCAAAAAGTTCTTGACCTAGTAAATCTGGAAAAATCCAGTCGGCCGGACAGTGAAGCCGCTTACGAGGGGATCTGCTGGTAGGGCGATGGCTTGATGAGGATCCTGTGGGTGAAGGCAGGCGGTCTGGTTCCTCTCGATTCGGGAGGCAGGCTTCGCAGCTACCACATTCTTAAGGAATTAACCCGCCGGCACAACGTAACTCTCTTTACCTTTTATGTTGCCCAACCGGATGATCCTCACCCCGCCCTCAAGGACTTGTTTTTTCGCGTCGAGTGTCTTCCCCTGAAGGTTGCGACAGGAAGAGGCCTTGGCGAAGGGCTTCTCTACGTTCGAAACCTCTTTTCGTTCCGGCCACACTCGATCGCCAAGTTCTGCCAGCCCTCCATTATCCAGCGCGTTCGCCAGCTCCTTGAAGAACAAACCTACGATGTGATCGTGTGTGATTTTGTTTTTGCGGGCGGGGCGATACCGTGGGATTTTCGATGCCCTAAGGTGCTTTTCACCCACAACGTGGAAAGCGCCATCTGGCGCCGGCATTATCAGGTAGCCCGCAACCCGCTATGGAAAGCAATATGCTGGCGTGAGTACGGGGCAACGACTCGGGCGGAGAAATTCTATCTCAGAAAAGCCGATCATGTTCTCGCGGTTTCTGATGCCGACCGTAATTTCTTCGCCAAGATTATCAAGCCCGAGAAAATCACGGTTATCCCTACAGGCGTAGACCTTGATTTTTTTCGGCCCGCCTGGGGCCATGAGCGCCCGGGAGCCCTGGCTTTTACAGGGTCCATGGATTGGCTTCCCAACCAGGACGCAATGTTCTACTTTGCCCGGCAAGTCTTTCCCCTGATCCGTCGTGAGATTCCATCTGCGCGGCTCACCATCGTGGGCCGTAAACCGTCCGGGCGTCTCCGCGCGCTTTCGGGCTCCGAGGCCGGAATTGCCGTGACCGGCGGCGTTGCGGACGTCCGCCCCTACGTCGAAGAGGCCTCCGTTTATGTGGTCCCGCTCCGCATCGGAGGCGGCACTCGGCTCAAAATCTTCGAAGCGATGGCGATGGGAAAAGCTATTGTTTCAACCTCCGTGGGAGCAGAAGGGTTGCCCATAACGCACGGCGAGAATATCCTCCTTGCTGATGAGCCCCAGCAGTTCGCCAACTCTGTCGTCCGTCTACTCCGCACTCCTCGCGAGATCGGGCGGCTGGGAGAAGCCGCTCGGAAACTTGTGGAACAGGATTACGGGTGGGCTGCGGTGGCAGCGCAGTTTGAACAGGCGCTTTTCAAAGTGGCAGCAGCACATTCAGCCTCGTTGTCTTAGCGATCCATGGAGTTACAGGACCCCTCATCCGCCCTCCTACGTCGGGCACCTTCTCCCCTGGGGAGAAGGTGGGGGCCGATTCGCTCCTCTTCGAATCGCGCTGAGCGGAGCGAAGGGGCTCACGGTAAACTCCGCGACCCGGATGAGGGGTCTTGATCGAGACCCCTCAGAACGAAAACTTCAGCGCAAATCGGATCTGGCGCTGTCCGCTCAACAAAGCGTTCGCATCCGTTGATGTAATGTTGTCATAGCCGTTGAAGCTCTGAAGGATCCCGTTAACAAACTTGGCATTCGAAACGTTTGCCCCCGGATTACCGAAATTAGGAGTGTTGGTCAGCGAGAAGGTGTCTACACGGAATTGTAGCTGGAAGCGCTCATGTATCGAGAATGTCCGGGCGAGGCTCGCGTTGAGCTCAAAGGCCCCCGGGCCGCGGAGAATGTCCCGCCCAGTGGTTCCAAAACGCACTGCCGTGACCGGCGCAAAGGCGCTGGGAGCAAAATAAGGCTGGTTCGGACCGTGTCCCCCGAGGATAGCAACATTGGATACAACTTGGTCGGCCGTTTGGGAATTTCCCGGTGCATTGAGCGATGCGCCAGAAGAAGTGATGCTGAACGGAACCCCGCTTTGCTTGCCGACGATAGGGCTGAGGGTCCAACCGCCGAGGATAACTGCTCCCACGCCATGGTTCACCCAGCGGTGGCCATGGCCGAACGGTGAGTCATAGATCGCCCAATACTCAAAATTGTTAGTTTGATCAAAGCCGGCAAGCGCCCTATTTCTTCCGAGGATTGGCACCCAGTTCCACATCAACCCGCTGGTCCCAGCGTCAACGTAGTCCATCGCCTTCGAATAGGTATAAGAAAATCCCATTTGCGTGCCGTGGACGCGCCGTGTTAGCTGGGCTTGCAAAGAATTGTAATTCCCGCCGGCGAACGGCGCCTCAAGGCCGATACTATTAGGATTTCCCCACAGTCGATCCATAAGCCCGCCGGCAACGCCCTGGCCCGGACCTGCGGCATTGATGTTTTGGACCGCGAAAAGGCGCACCGAGTTGTTACCGACGTAGGCCAGTTGCGCGTTAAAACCCGCACCCATGTTTCGTTGCACCGTGAAATTGTAGGCTTCGACGTACCCGCGATGAATATTCAGCGCATAAGCATCCGTTCCGACGTAGGTAGGCAGGGGGAGCTTTCCCAGACTCAGGTTAGGTCCAGTGAAGGAAGGAATTCCGGTAGCCAGGCTGCCGACGTACGCTAAAGAATTGACGCCTGTAAACTGTTGGGAAATATCGGCGGGATAAAAGTTCATTTGGCTTTCATACCGCTCGGGATCAGTGAACATGCCGAAGCCTGCCCGGACGGCCGTCCGGGCACTGACGCGATACGCAATGCCCAGACGCGGCACCACCTGTCCGCTGCCGACATTCACGAAGGCATTTGAAGGCACTCCCCCAAATCCTCCAAGATACATGAGGTTGTTGGTAGGGTCGTAAGTCGATCCGCCAAAGTGAGCGTGCGTGGCGTAAGGATAGTATTCGTACCGGAGCCCGTAGTCCACGCTCAGCTTGGGTGTGGCCTGCCAGATGTCACGCGCATAGAAGGCGTATGCGCTCGCACGCAGCGCGATGGGAATTAAGTAGTCGTTGTCCTTGCCGAAGGAACTCGGCAGGCCCAGCAGGAATTGCCCCCAGGAATTGTACGCATTCGGTGCGACGCCGCCATTCAATGCGGTTACGCCTCCGTCAAAATTGAACCCTCCGCGCGGGGCGTAGGCTACATTGGTCTGAATATGGTTAAGTTGGGCGCGAGTAAAGCTGAACCCGAATCGCAGGGAATGGGAGCCTTTCACCCAACTTAAGTTAGCTGCGTAAAGAAACTCATTGTCCCAGAAAAAGAAGGGATTATAGACGGTGGTGTTGCCCAGGTCGGCAAGTCCGGAGATCGTAAAACCCGGCTGGCCTTTCTGGAGCATACTTGGCCCATTCGTTCCTGGAATGCCAAGCACCTGGGAACCGAAGTCCGTGCCGGCATCTAACGTAGGTGCTACGTTAAGTGCTTGCCGGGTGACTCCGATGTTCGCATCGAAGAGCAGATTAGGAGTGAAGGTATACGTGCCGGCGAGTGTGGCGCTCTGAGTCAGGCCATGGGCTTGCCCAGGCTGCCCGGTTTCCCCATAAGCATCTCCGCCGGCTGCGCCCAGCATTTGGGGATCATTGATGAATGTAGGTTCCGCACTGTAGCGCCCGAACATTGTAACTTTACCTGAGGGATTGTAGTTCATCTTCAGGTCGACGCTATCACGGTGCCAGAGCAGATCGCCGCTCGTGAAGTAATTATTTGCAATTGAGCCCGGCGTTCCGTAGTTCGGGGCCGGAATCAAGGCAGTCATTTTTTGAGCGGCTGAGCTCATTAAGGAAGCGGGGATTTGGTCGCCGGTAAACGGGGCGCGTGCGGTACCATTAGGGCTCCCTGTATATGGATTGTAAATGGTCGTGCCTGTGCCCGAGAAATCGCCGTTGCGAATGGCCACCGGGGGAAGGGATAGGATACTATTCTCGTCCGTGCTCTGCCGGTATCGTTCCCAGTCTGCAAAGAAGAATAGTTTGTTCTTGACGATCGGTCCGCCCAGATTCAAGCCAAACTGATTCAAAATGTTCTTGGGAGTACTACCACCATAAAAGAAGAAGTTCCTGGCCTGCAGAGAGCTGGTGGTATTGTATTCCCAGGCGGCACCGTGGAACTGATTCGTTCCCGACTTGATCACAACATTCGTAACAGCCCCGCTAGCGTTGCCTTGCTCGGCATCATAATTGCTAGTTACAATGTTTACCGACTGAATCGCGTCATGAGGCGGCACATAGGCGATCATGTTTTCTTCCCAGTAATTAGGGTTAGGGGTGCCATCGATCATCGGCGCGTTGCTGTTCTGGCCTTGTCCATTGGCATCCACCATCAGTCCCCCCGTCGGGTTGGAAGCATCCGAGTGTTCCATGCGAGGTGGGGTGAGCCCTGGAACGAGCATGTAAAGTGTCTGGAAGTTATTATCCGGTGTGAGGGGAAGAGCCGAAACCTGGCTCGAAGTCATCAGGCTCTCGACGTCGGCACGCTGAGTCTGAAGGGTTACGAGCGGAGCACCCACAGTGACGCTCTGGCGGACTTTGGCAACCTGCAGTTGCGCGTCTACACGCTCTTCCGTGTTGGTCGTTATGTGGATGCTGTGTTCTGTAAGGATTCCAAACGACGGGGCTGAAATCGTCAGCCGGTACGTGCCGGACTGGAGATGAGTGAATAAGTACATGCCGTTGCTGTCGGTAGTGGCCTGCTGAGCGATTCCCGTCCCCGTATTCAAAGCATCGACCTTCGCTTGCGGAACCGGCGCGCCCGACGGATCGGTGACCCGGCCCGTCAGAGAGCCATAGAGCACCTGCGCGGCCGACTTCTGAGGCGTGCCAGAAATCAAAAATAACAAAGCCGCAGAAACGCCAATCCAGCTCTTGTAATTGCATCCCCACTGGCGCAATTTTCTCAAGAAATTTAGAGCATCGGTGTTCATCAGAGTTTTACCTCCGAAACAGATTTGCTTTGGCCAGGATAAAATGCTCCTGACTCGGCCTTGAGTAATGCACTACAAGTATAATTGCGCCAGAGGCCATCCGCAAACGGGTGGAGTGGCAAGAGCTGAGAGTTTGGGTGAAGCCGGTTGCAAGTCAAAACCACCGGCCTATTCAACCACCACCATGCCGTAAACGTCCAGCCGCGGTGCGGTAAAGCGCACGCCGAGGCCGGTTCGCTCGAGAGCGAGGGTCTGGGCTCCATCGAAGTCCGGCGAGAGCAGCTTGGCCGAGCTCGCTCTCTTTGCTCCGGGAAGCTGGAGATGGACCTCGATGTTGGTGACCGGGTTTCCCTCGTCGTAATTCACTAAGTGCAAAATCCGGCGTCCCGTCGGTTGAACGTACAGGCTCATGGTGACCGTCTCGGGGGCCGTGACTTCCACTTGCAACGGACCGCCCGCCGCCCAGCGCACGGCTTCTAATAAGTCGGCGCGGTTTTCCGGCAGCATCCCGACTCGAAACTTGTCTGGAATGGTAATTTCCGGCAGGTAGACTGCCCGCCCTTTGCCGGGCTTCGCGTGGAGACTGTTATCTGCCGGAGTTTCCGAAAACAAGTCGGCAAGTCCGGCCTGCTGACGCCGGAAGCTATGCTCATCAAAAAGAGTCGCTTCACCCGTCATCACCAGCCCGCCGCCTTGTTGCACATACTCTCGGAGAGCATTCAGAAGTTGGTCGGAAATCAGAGCCAGGTCAGCCAAAACCAGCACTCGAAAGCGGCTCAGGTTTCCCGGAGCACTGTCGGGCACCAAGGTCATCGGCATCTTACCCTGATAAAGTGCCTGCGTAAAAGCGGCCCATCGTTCACGAGTGATGCGCGGACCGTAAGCGGTATTC
The DNA here is from genome assembly GCA_050745365.1 of Terriglobia bacterium. Taxonomy (GTDB): domain Bacteria; phylum Acidobacteriota; class Terriglobia; order UBA7540; family UBA7540; genus RH2-MAG17b. The sequence goes on along the minus strand of JBOGJS010000176.1, from coordinate 11,305 downwards.
GCATACGTATTCAGCACCCCAACATCGGCAACGAGTTCGGCGTCCCGGTAATACTGCTGCTCGCGATGGAAGAAGCGAATGGATTCGAGCACCGCCGGATCGAATTTCTTGGGATTATGTCGAGACAAGTAAGGCGTGACCTGATCGCCATTCACCCAGGCAGGGCAACCGAGGCATTGGAGATTGTTCGCCATCGATTCAGCCATCGCGACGCGGTCAGCCGTATAATCGAAAACCATGTTGTTGAAGTAACGGCCAATCATCTGGGAACGGAATCGTGAAATCATAACGCCGTTTTCCAGGTGGCTCGGGTATCCCTCATCCCAGAATGCTCCGCCCCACTGGATCGTCCGCGTATGATCGAGAGTTCCGATGCCCAGCGTAGTAATTAACTCCCCGACGTATCCTCCGGGGTTAAGCTCCACGACGATCTCAGGATTCAGTGAGCGAGCAAAGTCAGCCAGCTCACGATAAGTAGCTGCCATCACTTCACATCGGTAATCAATGAAATCTTGATAGAGCGGGTCGCCATTGTATTCGTCGGGTTTTGGGGGCGCCGGCGGCGGCTGGATATATTCCATTCCCGTAAACCCAAACCGCTGTCGTCGCTCTTCCGGCGAATACCTGTTTCTCAGGTATTCGCGGAATTGCTCAACGGAGTAGGGCTCATAGCTCGGGCCCATGACGTAATTGTCAAAGTGAATCAGATCGACATTGGCTTCCTCCACGGCAAAGCGCACAATATCGCGCAGGAGAGCGCGGAAGCCGGGATGACTGCGGTTCGCGTAGCGGCGGAAATAGAGCGGGCCATAGGGCACATATCGGCCATTGGAGTCCATCGCGAACCAATCTTTGGCGTCCGGATTCTCCGCCAACATCGGCTCATAGAGAATCGTCCCGCTGAAGGTGTAGGAGCCCACGCGCAGGCCGAGCCCATGGCATATTTTTGTAAACCGTTTGGCATCCTCCATCGACTGCCGCTCGGCTTTGGTGCCCCCTCCTTTGTAAAGCGGTATCATCAGGAAATTGAAGCCCATCTCCTTCAGCCGCCTGGCGATCGCCTCGCTATGCTCACTCCGCCAGATGGCCATCTTCTCGTCGTAATCCTTGAACGCTTCCGAGCGGTCGAAGCTTCCGGCTCGAAGGCGGGGCAGGAGCGCCTCCCAATCGACCCCGGCCATCACGAGACCTTGTTCGCGCCACCACGCCGGGCGCTGCTGATGCGTAACCTGAGGTAAGGACACTTCGCGAGCGGTAGGCCTCGCTTCCATTCCGTGGCTCGTTGTTCCGCCGGCTAACGCGGGGGCCACTGAGAGGATGCTCCCCGCACTGGTGAGAAACGCCCGGCGGTTTAGTGCGTTCGACGTGGGCTCTTTCGACACTTATCCCTCCGCGTAAAATAATGCTCGCCCTATGAGCTATACATTTATACCGAGAATCCTTTGGTGCAGCAACTCTGGTCAGCTTGAAATTGTGGCGGCGAGCTTCGCTCGCCAAGTGGCGGCATGAAGCCGCCTCTATATCAGACTGACCCACTACCCAAAACCAGATTGTCATTCAAAATGCGGTGTATAGTGGGATGCTGCGAAAGGCGAATATGCGCATCGTCGCTCTGATGATGATGGTTCTCGTTGCTGTGCCGGCTTTCGCTCAAACCGACGAGATCCAGGTGTACGACGCAGAGATCGAGCCCCCCGGCATATTCAACCTGATGGTCCACAGCAACTTCACGCCCGACGGGCGTACGACGCCCGTTTTTCCCGGCGCGATCATCGCCAACGACTCGTTCAATGGAGCGTGGGAGTGGGCTTACGGCGTCACGCCCTGGATGGAGCAGGGTCTCTACCTTCCTGTTTACAGCCCTTACTCTACGAACCATGGAACCACGATCAACGGTTTTAAAATTCGCGAGCTCTTCGTTCGACCTCATGCTCACAACCACACCTTCTTCTACGGACTGAACTACGAGTTTAGCGTCAATGCCCACTACTGGGAGGACCGTCGCATCACCTCCGAGATAAGGCCTATCATTGGACTGCACTTGCATCCTTGGGATTTCATTTACAACCCGATCGTTGACACTGATTTTACCGGAGGCTTCGGTAATCTCCAGTACAATCCAGCCGGCCGAGTCGCCTACAATTTTAACAACAGGTGGGCCGTCGCCGCCGAGGAATACGACGGTTTCGGCCCGCTGCGCCACTTTGTTCCTTACCACCAGCAGTTTCACGAAGTCTGGGCCGTGATGGATCACTATAGCCCCAAGTTCCTGGGTCTTGATGTGGAGGCGGGCATTGGGTTTGGTCTGACTCCCGGATCCGACAAGATAACATTGAAGCTCATGCTCTCGCGCAATTTGAACGCGCATAGCTGGCGCCCCTGAACGCAAATGTTTTCCCGTCGCCCCGAGATCCCGTCTCTGCCCCGGAGAACCTCACCGGTGTAGGCTTGATGTGTACGCAGGTGCGACTGTGAGCCAACACAAAGTCAGCGTCCGTGAAGCCCGAGAAAACTTCCGTCGCCTGCTCGACCAGGTGCAAGCCGGCGATGAGGTCATCATCTTGCGCCGTGATGTGGAGGTGGCAAGGCTTGCCGGCCCGCAGCGAAGTCGCGCACGGCTTCCCGACCTGGACTCCCTGCGTGCTTCGGTGAAAATGGGCGGCCAGCCTCTCAGTCGCATTGTCGTCCAGGAGCGCAAGCCTTCCCGCGGCGCAGCCCGCATCGGCTCACGAAACCGTCTTCAGGTAAAGTAGCGTCATATCATCCTGCAGTTCTGCGCTTCCCGCCCAGTCCATAATCGTACGGTAGATTCCCTCCGCAAGAAGCTCGGGCGACGCGTCGATCATTTCACGGATCACGTCGGCCAGGCGTTCTTCGCCGAACTCCTCACCCTGCGAATTTTCCGCCTCAACCAGCCCATCCGTGAAAGCCAGAAGCAAGTCGCCAGGCGCGAGTTCAATCTGCTCCTGCTGATAATGGATGCTGGGGAAGAGGCCCAGCACCGTTCCCCCGGCCTCAAGGCGCAAGAGCCTGTTGCGGCGGAACAGGAACGGCGGAGGGTGGCCGGCGTTGGTGTAGAGAAGGATGCGCGTTTGCGCGTCGTAAATGGCATAAAAGAAAGTCGCGTATTTTGATTCCGGGGTATTTTCATAAAGCTGATGGTTCAGCCTGCCGAGGACGGTGGCCGTCGAGAAATGGGAGCCGGAACCGCCGTCTGGGACATGCCCATCGTAGAATTGAGCGCGCATGGCGGATTGAATTCCGGCCATCAGGAGGGCGGCATAGATTCCCTTACCGCTCACGTCCCCGAGCGCGAGGCCGATTCGATCCCGTCCGAGCTTCAGGAAATCGTAGTAATCTCCGCTCACGCCACGCGCGGGGCGACACTCGCCGAACATTTGCGTGCCAGGAAGTTTGGGAGCGCTCCGCGGAAAGAGCTGGCGCTGAACTTCCTCTGCAATCTTCAACTCGCTTTCGAGGCGCATTTTCTCATGGGACTCGGCGATGAGCCGCTCGAGAGATGCCGTCATCGTGTCAAATGCCACGCCCAATGCGCTCACCTGGTCGTGCGCAACGAGGCCCACGCGGTGAGAAAAGTTGCCCGCCTTCACAGCCTCAGTTGCGAGCTGCAGGCGGTTGACAGTGGAAGTAATGGACCGAGTAAGCTGGATGCCGGTGACGAGTGCAACGATTTCAATCACCAGGAACACACCAACCACAATGAGGGAAGCCAGAACCAAGGTATCTGCAAATTTGCCGAGGATGCGCAGCAGCTCAGCATTCAGGGTGAAAATGCGCGAACGCACCGAAAGCACGATGGGGTTGGAGCGCCGGTGGAACTCAGGGGCATGCCACTCCACCGGATGCAGGGCGGAAAAGCCATGCACCGGCCAGTCCAGCCACATGCGGCGGCTGGGGAGCGGAACGGCGTCGGAATCGACTGAAGGACCCTCCCGGAGTTCCTCATGGTCTTCCCGCGCCCTCATCTTTTTTCTCCTGTTAATAGATTCCAGTGGGGTGACGCCTACCGGGCCCACGCCCTCTCCGATCATGTTCAGAAGTTGGGGCGTAACGGGCAGAGAAAGAATCAGCGTGAGGTGGCCTGCTGGAGTCTCTTCCTGATCGAGAGCCCGCAAGGAGAGTTGTTGATGGCTCATAATGATGCCGGCCCACTCTTCGCCCGAGAACCAGCGGGGCTCGGTGGCCGCATGGCTTAACGGCTCGCCAGTCAGGCGAAAGGCCCGCGCCTGCTTGCCGACTCGAAGTGTGATTTCAAGATCGGGATAGCTGCCGGTGTACTTTCTGAGATTGTTCAGATAAAAATCCTGGAGCGAGTCAACTAGTTTTTGAGGGCTTCGAGTTGGAATGTGCGTAGCTTCGTGGGCCACCACGCGGTTTAACTGCGTCAGCTCGTCATAATGGTTGTGCAACCTTCCATTGACAAGAAAGGCCGCAAACTGGCCGTTCAGGATGAGTCCACCCATGCACACGACTGAAAGAATCAGAATGACGGGGACAAAAGCGATGAAGAGATAAATGGCGATCAGTCGTCGGGTGAGTCTCCACAAAAGTCGGCGGCGCACCAGGCCGATGAATCGCCCGATATAGTAAACCGCAGCGACAACGGCTCCAATAACAAAGAGGGACCACAGCGTGCCGCGCGCGGTTACGAACCCGAGGTCAAGCCGATATCCACCTTCCTGAAAAATCTCCAGGATCACACCGTAGACGATCAGCCAAAATGTGAATTTGGCCATCCGGTGGGAACGGTACTCACCCATCAGCGCCCCGAGCATGAAGCAAATTTTAACCGCCTTGTGAGATGATTGCTACCCTATTCAGGCTGTAGAGGCGGCTTCATGCCGCCACCTGGCGAGGTAAGCTCGCCGCCACAATTTCAAACTGACCCACTACCCGGCCCCGCGTTGACTTGCGTTTTGACCGGACGCTAGAATATAGTCCTCAATGATGTAGTCTTTGATGAGTGAAAGGAGAGCCGATGGCCGTTGAGGAGCGAGGTAACGCCTCATACGGTGCGGGCGTGGCACCACAGACGCAGGCAATTCGGGACAAAGAGGATTCCCCGGAAGCCGGAGAGATTTTTGCCGGCGTCCAGGGGTTGCCTGAAGTCGCCGAAGGCAAAATTGTTCCGGGCAAAGTGCTGAAGATCACGGGCAGCGAAGTCCTCGTAGATATCGGTCAGAAGAGCGAAGGTGTCATCCCGCTGAGCGAGTTCATGAGCGATCAAAGCTCGCTGACGATCACTCCGGGGGATGTCATTGACGTGCAGATTGAGAGCTACGATAAAAGCGAAGGCACGTTCACCGTTTCCTATAGCAAGGCCGCCCAGTTGAAGGCTTGGGAAGCGATGGAAAATGCCTACCAGTCTCAGACAGGCATCCGTGGCCGGGTGACGCAGCGGACGAAAGGCGGGCTGATGGTCGACGTGGGCGTCCTTGCTTTCCTGCCGGGCTCGCAAGCCGACTTACGGCCTCTCCGCAATCTGGATTCGCTCATGGGGCAGGAAGTCGTTTGCAAGGTCGTCAAGCTGAACAAGGCCCGAAATAACCTGGTAATCAGCCGTAAGGCATTGCTCGAAGAGGAGCTGGCTCAGAAGAAAGCGAGGCTCCTTGAAGTTCTGAAAGAGGGCGCGGAGTTGACCGGCCGCGTAAAGAACGTTACGGACTACGGAGCCTTTGTGGACCTTGGTGGCCTCGACGGTCTTCTGCACGTCACCGATCTCGCGTGGGGTCGGGTCGCACACGCCTCGGAGGTGGTCGAGGTGGGGTGCGAGATTAAAGTCAAGGTGCTGAAATACGAGCCGGAGAAAGGAAGGGTTTCGCTGGGCTTAAAACAGCTCACGCCAGACCCATGGGGAGGAGTCCCTGCGCGGTATTACACCGGTCAGCGCCTCGAAGGTCGCATCGTGAGCATTACGGATTACGGTGCCTTCGTCGAGCTTGAGCCGGGCGTTGAAGGCTTGATTCACGTTTCAGAAATGGCCTGGAGCCGCCGGCTGAAGCATCCGTCGAAAATCGTGGCCGTGGGTAACCGGGTTGAAGTGGTTCTTCTGGAGATTCACGCCGAGCAGCGGCGGATTTCACTGAGCCTTAAGCAGACCTTGCCGGATCCATGGAACACTCTCGCGGAGCGTTACTCGGCCGGCATGACGGTGGAGGGTCGGGTCCGCAATCTTACCGACTTTGGCGCCTTCGTGGAGATCGAAGATGGTGTAGACGCTTTGATTCACGTCTCGGATCTCTCTTGGAGCAGAAGCGTCAAGCACCCTTCGGAGGTTTTAAAAAAGGGCCAGAAAGTGCAGGGTGTGATTCTCAACGTGGACGTTGCCAGGCGTCGTATTTCCCTCGGCTTCAAACAGCTCCAGCCAGACATCTGGGAAGAGTTTTTCTCTGCGGTGCGGGTAGGGAGCACGCTGCGCGGCAAAGTGGTGCGTATGGCGCAATTCGGAGCCTTTGTCGAGCTGCGTGACGGGATTGAAGGGCTCTGCCACAAATCAGAGTTCGATGAAGCACACGCGGTGGGTGGCGGAACGCCCTTGGAAGTAGGAAGCGAATACCAGTTTCACGTGGTGCGACTCGATCCTGCGGAGAGGAGGATCGGCTTGAGCCTGAAAGGAGATGAGCGAATCGCCGATCGCGATAGTTTAAATCGAGGACAGGAGACGGAGCGGCCAGCTCCCGTCCCCAGCATCGATGCCGCATCGGTTTCGCCTTTAAGCCCGCCCTCCGTTTCGCCAATGGCCAAGGCGGAACCGTAGCGGGAAATTCATCAACTCTACAGATGCGAGGAGCGAACTGATGACTAAAGCGGATCTGATTGAAGAGATTTCCCATGCGGCTGGCATGAGTCGCAAGGAGTCCGAGTTGATTGTCGAGTCGGTGTTCCAGAGTATCATCCGATCTTTACGTGAAGGGCAGAAGATCGAAATCCGAGGTTTTGGCAGCTTTCGCACTCGCGAGCGGAAGTCCCGCGTGGGGAGAAATCCCAAGACGGGTGCCCGCGTTGAAGTTCCCGCAAAGAAGATTCCGTATTTCAAGCCGAGCAAAGAGCTCAAAGACGTTGTGAATGTCGGGGCGGCCCCTTCGGAGCAGGCTTCCGCCGAATCTCAAGAAGGGCATGAGGGCCCTGCTGTGACGAGCGGCGAGCAGGAGTCTTCATAACGGCGGGCCTAAACGGGACGTGAAAAACTCATTGAGTGTCATGCTGAGCGAAGCGAAGCATCCCGGTGTTTGTGAATCAAGTAAATACAGAGATCCTTCGTCGCCTCTAGCTCCTCAGGATGACAGTTTCCGACGTTGTTCAGCAACCTGCTAATCTAAAAGGGATTCTGCGCTTCCAGCTTCCGTTAACAGCCTTCAGGCTGAAATCTTCCGGATATGGATTATCTCTGGAGCCCGTGGCGTTTTCGTTACGTGAGTGAAGGCGCCACCCGAAACCATTGTCCTTTTTGTGAGATGGCGCGTCAGGATTCCACCCGTGATTCCGAACAGTACATTTTGTGCCGTGCGCATCTTAACTTCGCTTTCCTGAACCTATATCCCTACACCCCAGGTCATATCCTGGTGGCGCCTTATGCGCACGCGGCCAGCCTTTCCGGACTGCAGGATGGCGTTCTCGCGGAAATGATGGCGCTGGCGCGGCAAGCGGAGACAGCGCTGGCAGCTGCCTACCATGCTGAAGGGTATAACCTGGGGATGAACTTGGGGCGATGCGCGGGCGCTGGCATTGCGGATCACTTGCATCTTCACTGCCTGCCTCGCTGGGGCGGAGACACAAACTTCATGTCCACGGTCAGTGAGACTCGCGTCCTGCCGGAAGATTTGTCTACAACCTACAGCAAACTCGTGGGCCTCTTTCAAAAATCCGAATGACTTGTTCCGGAAAGTGCTGCCTGCGTATCCGCGCGCCACGTCGGATTCTGAAAAATGCTAACAAAACTTCTCACCCGGCTCGCTCCGCTCGGCACTCGCTCTCCAGGCGAAGTTGCCCGACGCAGGAGGGCGGGTGAGGGTTCGTTTTCATTCTTTCCGGGTGCCGCAACGCGGCACCACCGACTGGCTCTGAAATGAGAGTGCCTTGATGGCGATCCAAGCTGCTGTCCCCAGAGAAACAGCCCCGGGCGAAAGGCGCGTGGCCATTGTACCGCGCATTGCGAAGCGTCTGAGGGCGCTGAGCGTCGATCTTTGGGTAGAGCCGGGAGCAGGCCTTGCGAGCGGAATGCCGGATGCCGCGTACGCAGACTGCGCGACTTTGGAAAATGACGGCCACCGACTTTACGGTGAAGCCGACATCGTGCTTCGGGTTGGCTTGCCGGAGGCGGAGCAGATTAGCGCGATGCGGGAGGGCTCAATCCTGGTGAGCTTCGTGTATGGGAATCGGCATCCGGAAAGAGTCCGGTTGCTGTGCGAAAAGAAAATCACGAGCTTCGCGATGGAGCTTGTCCCACGCATCTCCCGCGCCCAGAGCCTTGACGCATTGTCATCGCAGGCGCTGGTGGCAGGTTACAAAGCGGTGCTTCTGGCGGCTAGTAGGCTCGAGCGTTTCTTCCCCATGCTCACCACGGCTGCAGGCACCATTCGGCCGGCGAAAGTGCTGGTGATCGGGGCCGGTGTCGCTGGCTTGCAGGCCATTGCCACGGCTCACCGCCTCGGGGCACAGGTGGAAGCCTACGACGTCCGGGCTGCCAGTCGTGAAGAGGTGGAATCGCTCGGGGCACGGTTTGTCAGCACGGAGATTCATGCGGAGTCTGAGGGAGGGTACGCCCGCGAGCTGACGGAAGAGGAGCGCCGGCTGCAACAGGAAACGCTGGCGCAGCATGTTCGTCAGGCTGATGTTGTTATTTCGACCGCCAGCATTCCGGGCCGCCCTGCTCCAAAGATTATCTTGAAACCGATGGTGGATGCGATGAAGCCAGGCTCGGTGATTGTGGACCTGGCGGCGGAAGGCGGCGGTAATTGCGAGCTCACTGAGCCCGGCCAGGAGGTGCAACACGGCCAGACGAGCATTCTTGGGCCCCTGAATGTGCCGAGCATGCTTGCAGAAGATGCGAGCGGTATGTACGCACAGAACGTTCTGAACCTTCTCAGCCTCTTTGTCCGCGAAGGACGCATCGAACTTGATTGGGGCGATGAAGTGATCAGTAAAACCGCCCTGACCCATGGCGGAGAGCTTCGGCATGATACTCCGCGCCGGCTTTCCGGCGGAGGTCCGAATTCATGAGCGGATTTACAGCGCTTTATATCTTCATGGTCGCCGCGTTCGCCGGCTACGAGATTATTTCCCGTGTGCCGGTCATTCTTCATACCCCACTGATGTCCGGCTCGAACTTTGTTCACGGCATCGTGCTTGTGGGCACCATCATCGCGCTGGCTGAGGCGCGAGGGACGCTGGAGGTGGCGATTGGTTTTGTGGGGGTCGTGATGGCGGCCAGCAATGTGGTGGGGGGCTACGTCGTTACGGAACGCATGTTGGAAATGTTCAAGGGCAAGAAGTAGTCCTGAAGTCTGCCGATGCATTACGCTGCACAAGCCTGCTACTTTGTTGCGACGGTTTGCCTCATCCTCGGTCTCAAGGGGATGAGTTCCCCTCGTACCGCCCGGAGTGGAATCCTGCTGGCCGGTGGTGGGATGATTCTGGCCATCGCCGCTGCCTTTGCGTTTTCGACGCGCATGTATACACTTCATCCGACGCTGCCGAGCTTAGGCCCTTCCGGACATCGTTTTGGGCTCATCGTCCTGGCCGTCGCGGTAGGAGCCATTCCTGCCTGGTGGACAGGACGAAAAGTGGCGATCACCAACATGCCACAAATGGTCGCCATCTATAACGGGCTAGGCGGAGGTGCTGCGGCGGCCGTCGGCGCCATCGAATTGTATAGCGGACACGCCTATCTCGGGTCCCTGGCTTTCCCCGTCATTGCAGTCCTGGGCGTGCTGGTGGGCACGGTCGCTTTTGGAGGAAGCCTCGTCGCGTTCTGCAAGCTCCAGGACTGGATGGGTACGCTGCGCCTTACTGGGCGGCACGTTGTGAACGGCATCCTGGTGGTCGCGGTGGTGGTGCTCGGTGTGGGCAGCATTTTCCCCCACTCGCTCGGAATCCCGCTCTCCTGGACGGTCGGCTTCTTTTTGCTCGCTTCGCTCGCGTTCGGCTGCCTCATCACGCTCCCCATCGGCGGTGCTGACATGCCGGTGGTCATCTCCAGCTACAATGCGTGCATCGGGCTCGCGGTGGGTTTCGAAGGGTTCGTCATTCAAAACATCGCCATGATTATCGCCGGCACCGTTGTGGGCGCGGCGGGAAGCCTTTTAACTTTTCTGATGGCCAAGGCGATGAACCGCACGCTGGGCAACGTCTGGTTCAGCGACTTTGGGGAGGCGACGGCGACAGCGACAGTTCAAGCCGGCGGACCGCCGCGAACCATGAAGTCCATTGATGCGCCGGATGCCGCCGCCATTATGGGCTATGCGGAAAACGTGATCGTTGTTCCGGGTTACGGGCTTGCGGTGGCTCAGGCCCAGCACAAGCTGTGGGATCTGGTGCAAATGCTCGAGAAGAGGTCTGTGAAAGTACGCTTTGCCATTCACCCGGTCGCCGGGCGGATGCCTGGCCATATGAGCGTATTGATGGCGGAAGCGGGCGTGCCCTACGAGCTGATCTCAGATCTCGAAGAAATCAACGGTGACTTCGCCAACGCGGATGTCGCTTTGGTGATTGGAGCGAACGATGTGGTTAACCCGGCAGCCCGTACCGATAAGGGAAGCCCCATCTATGGGATGCCTATCCTCAACGTGGACCAGGCCCGGCAGGTGTTGGTGATCAAGCGCGGCAAAGGCGCCGGCTTCTCCGGCGTTGAGAATGAATTGTTCTTCGGACCGAATACGCAAATGGTTTTTGGCGATGCCCAGCAGGTGATTGCCAAAATCATTCACAGCCTGAAAGAGGTCTGAGAAGGTGTGAAAAAATCAACAAGGACTGTCATCCTGAGCGGGTAGATTCTCTCTTGAGTATCAAGCAAATTTTGGAATTATATACTTGACTCCCCGGCTTGATAATCGGTGCATCTCTGGGACTTAGAAGGGAGCATTGAAGCCGGGCTCTCGGGAATTGACTCGCGTCGCGCCGATGACCGACCGTTCTCCTTGGCTTCGCTTCTGTTTCGCGGCTTTGAAACGGAACCTGAGGTGGGAGTCAAGTATATAATTCCCGCAAATCTCGCTTGACAAGCGTCCCCCCCTACTGTAGAGTAGCTCGCATCTTCACGTCGTTAATATTTTAGTGCCGGAGGGGG
>JBOGJS010000175.1:0-25478 GCA_050745365.1 Terriglobia bacterium | reverse complement strand
CCCCACCTTCTCCCCTGGGGAGAAGGTGCCCGACGTAGGAGGGCGGATGAGGGGTCGTTTTTCTCATGCTGAGCAGGCTTCAAAATCGGTGGGTGGCCGGCTCTTTCTCTCCGCGACTGTACCCGATTTCCTCGTCCGGCTGATCCGTGAGACGATTGGACCAATCCCGGCAACCAAGCCCGATCCAGCCAAAGGAGAGGGACCGTGAGGTCCTTGACCGCAAGCGTCACACAGTAACAATAAAGGAGGGAAACCTGAGGGAGCACCTGCAGGCGGTGCTTAAAGCCGTCGACAATGCCAGCTCAACGCTAGTCGTGTGCAATCACTCGTCACTGATCACTGGGTTAAGCAGGTTTCCCCGATGAAGGCAGGACGTGCTCTTTTAAAATTGGGCCAAACAACGACTGGAACAGCTTCTAGCGCTCAGTGAAGATAGATCGCGGCGTAAGTACCGAGCGCGGGCAAAGTTGCCTCAAGAGTTGTGCCTTTCCAACTCACGCTCGAAAGAGCCGGGGAAGTTTTGGAGTCCGGGGTGAATAGGCGAGGCTGCCTGCCAGCTAGATCATGAAATCGCTCCCCCAGCGACAAGCGAAAATGTACGCCGGCGACAGGATTCGGATTGTAGTTCAAAAGATGAACGACGATTCCCTTTCCTTGCCCCAGCGAGGTGACGTTGGCCAGTACGTGCGACGCGCCGCTTAGTTCAATGCGCGTCGCGCCGGGGCCAAGCGAACTCAGCTTGGCAAGAACTTCTTGTTGTCCCTTCGTATTGCCTTCCAGGTGCGCGACCAAGGTGGGAGAGGAAAGTTCACACTTCAGACCATTCAGATCGGATTGTTTGGCAAAAGCATACACTCGGCCGCCTTGAGCTTGATATCGGCGAAGGAGATGCTTTTCTCCAGACGTCAGCTCAGAGAAGAACGGAATTACAATCCCAGCATGGGATTTGAGCTCATTTTCTCCGGTGTCATTGGCAGGCCGCGCAGAATACAAGATGCTGTGTCGCGATAGAAAATCGAAAAATGAGGAGCTCCGATTGTTCGTCCAGGCGAACCCGATGGGGTAACCATCCGGGATGAGAACGAGCAGGGGAGTGATGTTCACCGCGCCAACGTAGAGGGATGAATGATTCTCGATAAAGCCATTGTAGTGGCCGATGGCGGACCATGAGGCCATTGCTCTCGGCGCCCGAGCAATCAGGCTCGCGTCAAATGGGCCCTCCATATCCCATGCGTAAGACGTGCCAAAAGCAGCGGCTTCTGTGATGCTGAGCTTTTCCGAGCGGGGGCTGAGGAAGGTTGTCGCCCGATCGCCACTGTGAAACATTGAGTATTCACTGACGATCGGCTTCCAGGGAGGGAGCATGCCATGGAGCAACCGGTCCCGGCGAACATTTGAAACGTTCCACTCACTTCCCCAAACACCGGGCTCTTGCCAATGCTCGTCAAAAGTGAAGTTCATATAGCGATTTAGAACAACTCGTGAAGGAGGGAGGCCAAAGTTGGAAAACAGCGGAATACTTGAATGCTTCTGGTTGTGGAGAAACTCGTGAATCTGAGTAAAGAAATTCGCAACGGCCTGGTTGCTGGCCCATTCTGGAGAAGACGTATTGTCAAAAAAGACGGCGTCAAGCCCGTCATCCGCAATTCCGCCCACCCGCTTTTCCTGATAGGCAATCCAACCCGGATTTCTTAGATCGGCGATAAAGCGCAACGGATCTCGCCCGCCGGAATATCGATACGGAAATCCTTGGGGATTAAACATGATCCACCGAACCGATTGAGGAACATCCTTGAACATGCTCTGCCAGAACACACTCACCGCGCACATATAGGCGGCAACGTGAATGCCATGGCTGTGGAGCTTGCGCACGATCTCGCGCACTGCGGCACGCTGGGCCGCCTCATCCTGCCAGGAAAATCCCACGCTGTAGGTGACCCAGACAAAATTCACGTGCGCTTGCGTGAGGAGGTCCACCATGCGGTCGCCATACTTGCCATAAACATTGCCCAGCACTGCCGTCTGCTGAGGGGTGAAGCGCTCGCCCCAGAGTGAGCGCTCTGTTTTCTGGACCTCAATCGGCCCGCCATCAAATCGCGCAAAATGGATTTTCCCCTCGCGAAGCCACGCCGGCAACTGCGCCTTGCCCGGCTGAACGACGGTATTCTGCGCCTGTGCGATTGCGCCTGAGAGGATGAAGCAGATCAGAATGACCAGCAGTTTGATTTTGTTCATATGTTTGATGCCTCACTTTTGGTCTCGTGCAGCGTTCTGAAGAAGCCGCAGCGTACCGGGGCATGGCTTTAGCCGTGCCGAAGAGCGGCGGAGAGAATTACGGCTTTAGCCGCCGTCGTGCAGGGGCTGAAAGCCCGATGAATGTGGCGACTCCCAACGGCAGGCTAAAGCCATGCCCTGATACACACGGTGAGAGACCGAGAGTGAGGCATTGTCGTGTCTTTAACTTCCGTGCCGAATGCCGGAAAAGATCGTCCGGCCGCCATCGACGAAGATTGTGGCGCCGGTAATCGAGCGCGCCATATCCGAAGCAAGAAACAGAGCCGCATTGGCCACGTCCTCCGGCGAGATCCTCACCTTCAGCGGCTGCATTGAAACCAGTTGCTCCATATCGAGTTGCCGGTTCGACGAGAAGTACGCATCACTCATGGGAGAAAAAACCAATCCCGGGCAAATCGCGTTCACCCGGATGTTATCCGGCCCGCAGTCAACGGCCAGGCTCAGCGTCAGTGAGAGCAACCCCCCCTTGGCTACGCCATAGGGAAAGGCATGCGCCTGGGCCCGAACCGCATGCGTTGAGGCGATGTTGATAATCGATCCACCGCCCGCTCGAACGATAAAGGGCAGGCTGTATTTCGAGCAGAGCCACGCGCCTTTCAAATCGACATCCAGGCAGGTTTCCCATTCCTTTTCCTCAAGCGTTGTCGCGGTCTTGAAAAGGCAGATTCCAGCGTTATTCACCAGAATATCGAGCTTGGAAGCCTCACGGCCGATTTCCTCAAAGGCGCGGGCCACGTCATCGGATGAGGCAACATCGGCCGAAACCGCCGCGCTTCTTCCTCCTTCACGCTCGATCTCACCGGCCACCCTTTGAGCTGCCTCAGCGTTCTTATCCAAGATGATTACGAACGCTCCCTGGCGGCTGAAAAGAATGCTTGTTGCTCTGCCAATTCCTGATCCTCCTCCCGTGATCACTGCGACTTTGTTCTTGAGCACCGTTTCCCTCGCGGGGGCATTAAACTACTCCGAGCATTCGAACAATGACCCCTCACCCGGCTCGCTCCGCCGCGGCGGACTCGCCACCTTCCCCGCAGGGCGAGGGCTTAAAACCGCGAGGAATAAATCGCGACCAGGTCATACGTCCTGAGTTCAGGAATCATAACTTCCCAGTTCTTTCCGGGCCTCTCAACTTGCGCCTGCCGTTTGTCAAGGTGATCCGGCGACAGAATCTCGGCTCGCTCCACCGGCGCTCGCACCTCGATTCGAATTTCCTTTTCAAGATCTTGCCGGTAATTCAGCAGGCTCAAGACAACGCGCCCGTACTTGGCCTGATACGCAACATTGGAAAGAATAGCCGTGCGAGGCTCCACTTCCACCAGTTCGGATGCCTTCAAATAGCTCCGGACCAAAGCGGCCATCTTGCCCGCGGGCGGCAGAGTCGGCAGATAAACCGTCCGGCCTTTCCCGTGTGAGTGAATTTTGGCCGATCCAGGTATATCCCGTTTGGAAACATCGAGAAGCGCCGCCAAGCCGAAATCCTGTTGGGCGGAGGCGGAGCCGGGCGAAAACAGGGATGCGTCCTGAACCGCGATCAGCGTGCCACCATCTTCCCGTACCCATTGCGCGAGACCGGCGCACCAATTCTTACTCAAAGGATTCGTATTCGGCAAAATAATCACTTCGTACTGCTTCAGATTTCTCCTCTGCGGATCCTGGTAATTGAAAATTACATCATGGTTCAGGTTTTGCTCAGAAAGCTGGTTGAGATAGGGCACCACTGAATCCGTGGTGTCACTCAGCACGGCAACCTTCGCCAAGGATTCTGGATGGGTGTAGTATTGCTCATTTCGCTCGAGGAAGCCGTTGTAAACTCCGATGGCGCGTAGGCCCTCGATCGCTTGGGGCACGCCGAAATAGAGGTTGCGGAGAAATATTCCCTCGAACATTGGCTCGAAGCTGATGTGGTACATGGCGCATTCGGCAATCGCGAGTTGCCACTTTCGAGGCTGCATGGGCGTAGTCAGCCGATCCCCCACATGGCGTCCTCCATCCTCCATTGAAACCGGCCGCCAGCCCTCCCCAATGGCATAATTGTAGCGGAGCAGGCCGGCATTGGTTACAAGATAAGGTTTCGGATGGTCGGTGTAGTAGCCGGGCTCCTGGCCATCTTCGGTTGTGACGCCGTTTTCGAGCCGTCCCCAGGTGTAAATGCGTCGATTATAGTTCGACATGATAACGATATGCGGATTGATCCTGGAAGCCGTTGCGTAGATGGCGTCAATGAAATTCCTTGCGTTGCTCATGCCGTAATAGCTGAACGTGTTGTCAATCCAGAAGGCGTCCGCGCCGGCTCGCGCCGCAGCGGCAACCCGCTTCTCCTGGAAAGCCAGCCAGGCGCGATTCGTAATGTCGGCCATGTAGCGGTCCGGCCGGCTGTAAAACAGCGGCCCACCGTTCGGCAGCCGTTTAACCCAGGAAATGCTCTGCGGCTCGTGCTCAAACATGTCCTTCCAGAACATGTTTCCGATGGAAAAGTAAGCGGCGACGTGAATGTTGTCTTTATGACACGCCTTAATATAGGTGCTGACGAGGTGCCACTGCTTTTGCTCAGTTTGACGGGAAAAGCCGTTGCTCCACGTGAGCCAGGCCCAATTGATGTGGGCAATTTTGAGGAATTCTATTGTCCTGGGATTATACCAATCGCGCGTCGCCTGAAGCACCTGGCGAGGGTCCGCCTCACTGTAATTCGGCCATCCCGAAAGCATCCCCTTTTCCGCTTCGATGGGACCGCCATCCCAACGTGATGACCGGAATTTGCCGGTTTGAAGCCATGTGGGAATGTTGGCCGGACTGAGAATCTGTTCTGAAGCGGGCGCGCTCTGAGCAACGCCATGAAGTGGAAAGAGCGCCAGGAAGAGAAGGGAAGTGAGCGCTATTTTAGAGGCACGATTCAAGACGGTGGATTCTCCTCTCGAGCGGGTGGCAGCTTCGCCGCTCCGGGCTGCCAGAAAACTTATCCAGCCTGTCACTCCGAGGAGTTCGTCATGTCGCTTTGCGACACCCGCAAAGCATGAAAATAAGCTGCTCGGAGCTAAGTCGCTTGTTTTCAAGAACGGCTTCAGCTCTTTTCAGGGCAGCCGCAGGCGACGAGACATCTCGCAGCGACTTTATGTTTCAAAGCGCGATTGCTTGCTTCGCTTCTGCCCGACGGGTATCGGGCGTGACGGAAAGCCCACGGCACGAGTCGTGCCGTGGCGACTCGCTCGGAGTCACACCGACCTAGCATCTCGTTCAGCACGCTGCTGGAAGCGAAAACGCTGCGCTTGTCCGCAAGCGCAAGGTTATTCATAGTTCTCGCGACGGGTCAAGACAATTCCTCTTGACCGAGAGAAATTCTCAACCCTGCTGCTCCACAGAGCAACCTCGCAGATAAACATGTGTAGATAATATGTTGACATCGCCTTTTGCCCAGAGTAGTCTCCATTCAATTTAGTGGAAGGAAGAGAATAATGAAATGACTCTGTTGGAGAACGAACGAGAACCTTTGCTGTCGTCGTGCTCCCGTTCTTGCTTTTGGGCCAGAGCCGGCCGACATTGGCCCTGAACACGGGAAAAATGGTCTATCTCGAAGCAGCATCATCGTAAGGTTTCATTTCAAGAGGATTACCGTGTTCCTGAAGCGAAACGGAATCGTGGTGTGATGACCGATACATCTAGAGGTAACGTTCCCGCCCCTCCGGGGGCTTCCTGATTTCGTGATTGCCCTTTTCCCACGGCTGAAACGCCGTGGGCTACTCTCTGGCGGCCCTTCGGGCCAAAAAATGTAGAAACTCCAGGCGGAGTTAAACGACAGCTCCGCGCTACCTATTGAGCAGATGCGAAAAATACTTCGAGTTGGCGTTCTCTTTGGCGGCCGGTCCGGCGAACACGAAGTGTCGCTCGAATCGGCGGCTTCGGTGATCTCGGCGCTCGACCCCGCCAAGTATGAGGTTGTACCTATTGGCATCGCGAGGCAGGGCAGTTGGTTTCTCGGAAGGGCCGTCGGGGCGCCGACACCCCGAGCACTGGCCGCCGTGATGAACCATGGCGAAGCCGTCACTGCCTCCGCCGATGCCGCCGACGGCAGACTGATTTCTTCTTCGCATTCTCGGGAGGCCATCCCGCGCCTCGATGTTGTGTTCCCAGTGCTTCATGGGACATTCGGTGAAGATGGCACGGTGCAGGGTTTTCTGGAGCTGGCGGGCGTTCCATACGTGGGGGCAGGCGTGCTGAGCTCCGCCGTCGGCATGGATAAGGACGTGATGAAGCGGCTCTTCCGTGATGCTGGCCTTCCGGTAACGCCGTGGGTAGTGATCTTCAGGAACGAGTGGGAATCCCACCCTTCCCGGGTGCGCAAACGCCTTGAAGGGGAAATCGGCTACCCGGCCTTTGCCAAGCCCGCTAATCTCGGTTCTTCGGTAGGCATCAGCAAGATCCATCACAAACGGGAGCTAGGGCCGGCAATTGACCTCGCGGCAAAGTACGATCGCAAGCTTCTGGTGGAACAGGCCGTCGACGCCCGAGAGATTGAGTGCGCCGTGCTCGGAAATGACGAGCCGCGCGCCTCCGTAGCCGGAGAAATTATTCCGGTACATGAGTTTTACGACTATGATGCGAAGTACGTGAGCGAAGGTTCACGGCTTATTATTCCTGCGCCGCTCGATTCCCGCAAAGCGCGACAAGTGAGAGAGCTTGCCCTGCGCGCCTTCAAGGCCATTGATGGAGCCGGAATGGCACGGGTGGATTTCCTCATGGACCGAAAAACGGGTAGACTTTGGGTGAATGAAATTAATACGATTCCGGGCTTCACGTCCATCAGCATGTTCCCGAAGCTTTGGGAAGCAAGCGGGCTCGCTTACCCCAAGCTGCTCGATCGCCTCATTCACTTGGCGATTGAGCGCCACCGCGAAAACAAGCAGACTCAATATCGTTACTGAGGGGATTTCCGGTCGCTGAGCCGCTCCGCTCGATTCATAATAATTTAAGTCCGGTTTCTGATATGGCAAGTAAAGCCATGTGTTGTATCAAAAAGCCCGCAGCCTGTCACCCCCGCGGTAGCGGGGGTCCAGCCGAAGATTCCCGCTGCGCGGGAATGGCATTGGCCGGGTTTTCACGGTTTCCGGGTGTCGCAAGGGAGCATGAGCGACTGCTTTGAAAAACCTCCCACAAAACCCCTCATCCGGGTCGCTCCGCTCCCCACCTTCTCCCCTGGGGAGAAGGTGCCCGACGAAGGACGGCGGATGAGGGGTCGTTTTCATGGTTCGCCGCTCAGTCGTGGCATCATCGCCTGCCCGGTCAACGTCCGGCGGCTTTGAGTTTGGCTAAGGCGGCCAAGGCAGTTGAATTTGTGGGATCGAGCTTTAATCCGGTTTGGTATTCGCGGATGGCTTCCCTGTTGTGTCCCGTAGCGCTATCGAGAAGACCCAGCATAAAATACGGTCTGCTGTTTGACGGAACCAGGCGTTGAGCCGAAATAAAATCCGCCTCGGCGCTCTCAAAATCTTTCTCGGCCCAGGCGATGAGTCCGAGATCGAAATAGCCGCGGAGCGTGGGGCGAGACCGTAGGGATGCCACGAACTGGTCCTTTGCGGGGCCATATTTTCCTTCGTCAAAGTAAAGCTCGCCAAGAAGTACCCGGGCGCGCGCGTCGAGCGGCGCCAAACCCACGGCCGTCTGAAATTGCACTTCTGCCTTTTCCCTTTTACCCATCTTTCGATAAACTTTTCCGAGGCCCACGTGCGCGTCTTCATCCAGCGCTGAGCGGGCCAAAGCGCGCTCGAAAAAGTTAGCTGCTTCTGGATAGCGCTTCTGCCGAAGACAGAGCAGGCCCAGGTTATCGAAAATGTAATTGGCGTTGGGTTCAAGCTGGAGCGCTTTTTCCCATTGCCAGCCTGCGGCCTCCAGGTCCCCACGATTCCAGTAGTAGAGCCCCAGGTTGTTGTGCATATCCCCAGCGTTCGGAACGGCCGCTAGCGTGCGAGTATAAAATGTCAGGTCGCTTTTCCAGTCCGGATTGCGGGTGACAATCCGCAGGACCATGAGGGCAGCCATCGCGCAGGCACCTGCCACCAAAGCGCGGCGCGGGAGGAATCCTCTTTTCACGGCTACATGCCATAGGCGAAGGCCGAACCAGGCCACGAGCCAGCAAAAACCCACTGAAGGTAGATACGCATAACGTTCTGCAAACACATTCCTCGGCATCCAGCGAGGATTCAGTACGGGAGCCAAGGTAAGGAAAAACCATGCCACAGCGAAAAACAGCCGGCGCTCTACTCGCCAAAAGTAGATGGCCAGCAAAACACAAACAACCATCGCTGCGCAGCCTTCGAGCATGCGTGGAAATAGAGCGCTGATCTGCTTGGGGAAAAGATAGTAGGCGCAGAGGTGAACCGGCCAGATCAGTTTCCAAAGATAATGCCCCGCCAGCGCAATGGCGGAGAAGAAGACCGCGTCCTCGTGCATTTGCGCACGGAGGCGCACTGGAGCAAAACCGCCAAGGAGATGGACGCGGAACAGGAGGTAGGCAGCCAGCAGCAACCAGAGCGGGGCGTAGCGGCGCAATTTGACTTGCCAGGAGGTGTGATCGCGATCTTCACGGCAGACGTGTTCGTAAAGGGTAGCGAGGAGCGGCAGGGTGGCGGCGGGTTCCTTCGAGAGGAGCGCAAGCGCGAAGCTGCCCACCATGCCCAGCCGGAAAAGCCCGGCGTTTTTGTCGCCGAGTCGAAGAAAGAACCAAAAGGCGAGCAGAAAGAAAAAGGCGAGCTCGATGTCCGTAACCGCGGCAATCCAATCCACCGCTTCGCTGTGGATTGGATGAAGCGCAAACAGTGCTGCGGCAAGAAACGCGAGGGATGGGTTTCGAAAAAGCCGGCGGGTGACTGCAAACAACAGCAACACCACCGCCGCATTCATCAGCAGGCTTGCCAGGTGAAAACCGTACGGTTTGAATCCGAAAACAGCATGGCAGAAAAGATAGCCCAGGGTCATCACAGGCCGGTAATAATCCGTGATGCCCTTCACCCCTCCGGCATAGGACCATACAGACGTTGAAAAGATAGCCTTCAAATGGCTGAAATTTTGGATGTAAGGGTTCTTGAGAACCTGGGTGTCATCGTCGTAAACAAATCCATTCCAGAGGGTGTTGAGGTAAGGAACTGTGGCGAGCACGGCCAGAAACGCAATCAGCCATCGGCCAGAAGGCTGCCGCCACGGCGAGGGGCGAGCGCCGGCCGATCTCAATTTCGGTGAGAGGGCCGGGCCGGGCGGTGCGGCGCTCACAAGTTCTCCCCGATTTTAGGCGGGGGGACGCCGAGCTTCCGGATGCGTTCCGCCCATTGTGCCGGCAGCGGCACGGTGACGCTCATGTCGCCATACCGCTGGTAAAGCGCATTGGCCAGCCAGTAACACAGGGGCGCCAGAATGAAGCCGGCGATGCAATCCACCGTGTAATGGTAGCGGAGATAAACCGTGGAGAGCCACAGGCTGAGGATGAACGGCGAAAGAATCCAGAAAAGCTTCTTCGAATTGCGCCACGCATAAAGCCACACGAGGAACGACATGCCGACGTGAAGGCTGGGAAAGCAGTCTCGGCGGATGCGCGCAAAGTTCATAAACTCAATCTGGCGGTTAAATACGGCCAAGGGCTGAGTGAGCGGCACGGTATAAACGTTGTGTAGCGTGAACTTGGGTCCGATTGCCGGAACGATGAAATAGCCTAGGATCCCGAAAAAACTGATGACCACCAGCCCGCACATCATCTCCCGAAAACGATCCCGAGTGCGGTACAGGTAGATAAAGCAGGCGACGAGGGGAATGACGTAGAGATGAAATGCATAGGAAAACTGCATCCAGGCGGTCAGAGGCGGGCTGATGAAGCGCTGGAAATAGAGGCTGGGCTCAATTCCAAACAGCCGTTTGTCCCAGGCCAGCAGCATGGCGTCGCGGTCGTGTGTGACGAGCAGGAGCGTGGCCTTGCCCCATAAGGAATAGTACATGAGCAGGATGACGAGAAAAGGGAACCAGTCGCGCGCGATCTGCCAATAAGGGCGGACGAAGTTCACGACGTCCTGGCTGGTATCGAGCCGCGTTTCGTTGCTGCTGATAAAGTAGTTCACCACTTCTTTTGCGACGAGCAGCGCCACGGCGGGAATGACGATCATCACGTCGGAGGGGTCCAGCGGCTGCCCGCGAAGCTCGCGGAAACAGACTTCCAGAACAATGTCGATCAGGAAAAACAGGAGCGCAACAATGTCCTCCAGCCGAAGTCCGAGCGTCAGCGAATTTTCATTGAGCATACAGGACCTTCAGCGCTTCGAAGCGCGCGCGGGCCTGACGAGGAAACGGGTAGTGGTTTGTCGCCTCCAGGACGGCAAGCGCTCGTGGAGCGTTGCCTGCCAGGTAATAGGCCTGCGCCAACTCCGCCACGCCGTCTACTTGCGTAGGAAACAGGTTCAGAAGGGCCAGCAGTGTGTTTTCCGCCGCGCCGTATTGCTTGAGGGCGACGTAGGCTACGCCTTCAAGAAGGTAGGCGCGGGGATAGAATCGGTTCTTTTGGATGATCTTGCGGGTGAGTTTCACCACCTCTTGATCCTGTCCCAGCTCATATCGGCATGTGACGAAACGCAGTGCGTCGTCGGGGTCTAATTGTCCTCCACCGAGAGCCCGCAGGCGAGGCTCGTCCTCCAGGGCTGAAGTGTACTGGCGTCCGGAAACTTTTGCCCGCTCAAGGATTTGCCAGTAGCGTAGTTCTGCCGGCCGCCGCCGAACCGCGCGGAGGGCATCGGAATAGGCAATGCGGATGTCACCACCATCAAATTTCTTTTGCGCGGTCACGTAGTAAGTTTCCGCGGCGATATCCGAGCCAAGCACCCGCGCTCCCAGAATCACCATCACAAGAACAAACAGGAAGAGGGCACCCTTGAGGATCTGCATCCGCCTCCTCATCCCGGAAGCAGAGGCGAAGATCATCCTGATGAGTTTGACTGAAAGAAGAGCAAGGAAGATGAGGGCGAACGCTTTCAGTGCTTCCCAAAAGATGAAATGAGGTATTTCCATCAGTTTGCACCGGAGTCAACCGGGCGGTGCTGCTGAAGCAATTTCAAATCCACTCTGCTTCCAGGTCCCAGCCGAGCCGTTCCGTCCGTTCCGATCACGTAAGGTGAACTGGAAGGGTCGATGGGCATACCATGCAAAATACCGGCGGACATCAGGTCCCTGAAAGACTTTGCGGAATAGCCCTCCCTACTTTTATACACGAAGAGAAGCCGGTCAAGCGCGCGAAGATCTTCAAGGGCCTTGAGTGCTGCCAGATGTTCCACGGCGTTTTTACATATGGAGCCATTTTCCGCCGTCCGATAAATTTGCGACCACAGGACCTGTGAGGTGTGAATCTCTCCGCCTTTCGCCGCGACGGCCGCTGCGAGTGTCTTCATCCAGATCTCCGCTCCGGGGCGCTCGCTTCCGGTGGCGAACATTCGTCCGGCAGCGGCATAGTCGTGGAGGTCCCAGTAATATACGAAGCCCATGTCTTCCCAGAAGCGCCAGTAACCGGAGTTGGCCACAATGCCTCTCCGAAGCAGTTCGAGCGCCTCGGCAGGTTTCCCAGCACCGTCCGGAGGCTTTTCAGCGAGGAAGATTGCGCCAAAACGGTAAGCGACGAGTAGGTGCGGATCGAGCGTCGTGGTAGTCCTGAGCAACGGGCCGAGCAGTTGGAAGCGAGGATGTTTCGAAAGATGTTCTCTTCCGTAATACTGCACTACGCGCGTCCAGTACACATCCGCAAGCAGCCCTTCGTAACCAAAACTCATGTGCCGCAGCAGCGTTCCTGAGGAGACGTACAGCCACTCGGCAGGCTGCGCCTGCTGAGTACGGTCGAGAGATCTGCGGAGAGGAATCTGGAGAACGAGCGCTGCCACGAGCAGCGACCCGATTGCAAGCTTGTTGATCGGGTTAAGTTCCAACTTCATGTCGCATTCACTGAAGCTCGCGCTCCTCAAAAATCAAAATGGATGCAGAAATCAGGATGGCGGCGTAAAGAAGCACGTAAAGAGAATGAGAGAGCATCTGGGCGGCGGGAATAAGGTTTCCGTGCGCTACACGGCTGATCACGTGAAAGTCGCTGAAATCAGGAAGCAGGTAGAAGAGCGCGGTGGTTAGCGCTTCGACGGGAGCACTGCCGGTCGCGTGCCCGAAGCTGCGGATATCAGTAAGAAAGTTCCCGATAATGAAGATGCAGAAGGTGAACAGTGCCGCGAGAGCAGGTGACGAAATGCAGGAAAAAAGCAGCGCCACGCCGACCACAAGCGCCAGCTCCAGAAGGATCAGATAAACAGCTTCAAGCGAGCCCAGCGCCAAGCCAGGAGCGTGCCGGGCCTGAAAAAAAAGAGCCAGAAAGAAGCCGCCGGCCATGATCGCCGTATTCGCCACCAACGTGAGCAGAAGACCAAGATACTTTCCGAAGATGAACTCCCAGCGTGCGACCGGCTTTGAAAGCACGTTGTAGAGCGTGCGCCGCTCTATTTCGCGCCATACGAGGCTGATGCCGATGAAAATAGCAATCAGCAAGCCAAAAATGGCGATAGCGCTCAGTCCCAGATTCACCAGGATGAGCTGTTCGACGCCCACGGAAATCTTACCGAACAGAATGGAGGCGCCGATCAGGAGCAGCGCGAACACGACGAGATCGTACAGAACTTTGTCTCTTACGGACTGCTTAAACGTGTGCAGCGCGATCGTCGAAATGCGGTGAATCATAGGTCTCTTCCATTGGTGACGGTGCCGCGGAAGGGGTGCGAGGAGCGCAGAGCTGCGCCATGAAATAATCTTCGAGAGACAATTTGACGGGATTGAAGGAAATGATCTCGGCGCCCGAGGCCAAGGCTTTCTTCAGCAGAGAGCCCGCATCGTGCTCGCCTCCAAATTCCATTCGCATCCGGTTTCCCGTGTGGACGATGGCGCGGGCATACGGCTTCAGCACATCCAGAACGCGCGCCGACGGATTTTCGAGAACCAGCTCCGTCGCCGGGATTTCCATCGCCAGGATGTTATTAAGCTCGCCCATGCCTAACATCTTGCCGCGGTCGAGGATGACCACGCGGTCGCAAAGCGTTTCGGCATCGGAGAGGATGTGGGTAGAGAAGAAAATGGTTTTGCCTTCTCCGCGCAGATCGAGAATTAGGTTGCGAACTTCGCGACGGCCAATTGGATCCAGTCCCGACATGGGCTCATCCAGAAAAATCAATTCCGGATCGTTGATGAGGGCCTGTGCAATCCCGAGGCGCTGCGTCATGCCTTTCGAGAACTTGCGAAGTGCAACCTCTCGAGCATTCTCCAGGCGCACACGCTCGATCAGTGCCCCGGCTCGGCGTTTTCCCTCACTCCGACTGAGCCCGAAAAGGCGGGCGGCAAGCTCCAGGAATTCTTCAGCGGTCAGGTGATCGTAAAAGCTCGGGTTTTCCGGAAGATAACCCACGCGGCGATCCGCCGAAAAAGAGCCGAGATCGCGGCCCAGAATCTTTGCCGATCCCGAAGTGGGGAAAATAAATCGGAAGAGAAGCTTGAAGGTGGTGCTCTTGCCGGCTCCGTTCGGGCCTAATAAGCCGAAGATTTCACCCGCTTCAACCTTCAAATTTAACTGGTCCAGCGCGCAACGCCGCCGCTTGCGCCAGAATCCTACCGCATAATCCTTGGTCAGACCGGTTGTCTCGATCGCGTACATAGCAATAGAGAAAGACCACGGTCCCGATCATCTGCCTTGGAACCGTGGCCACTCTCCTCTTGGGTTAACGGTAGCGCCGCGCTCTAGCCCCGCAGGCCACCTTCAAAGGCGGCGCTCGACGATTTTGCTGCTATCCACCAATGGGTGAATCGCTTGCGCTCGCCTGCTGCGACGTGTTAACCCGAATCACGTTGGACTCGTCAGTAAAGTAATAGTTCTGTCCCGTGCTTCCCACCGATACAGGATTGCCCGTGATGGTGTAACCGTTGATGTGGCCGCTTGCGTCCGCGGCACTCGCCGTGTAAGTAACGGTGTACCCACTCTTGATCCCGGCTGCGAGAACGCTATCAATAAGCCCGGCCGCCGTGGCTGTGGGTTGCGACCCTGCTGCCGGTGGGCCCAGGTCTAACAGCGTGGCGCTGTAACCTGTGTTGTAGGTTGAGGAGTAGGTAACCTCGCAGGTGCTCAGCGTGCGCATTGAGCCGACGCACGAGGCCTGGTTGGCCGCGATGCGGGAGCGCAGCAAATTAGGAATCGCGATGGCCGCAATGATCAGGATGATCGCCACCACGATCAGAAGCTCGATCAACGAAAAGCCTCTCGAATCTTTCTTCATCAAACTTTCCTCCCATTAAATGTCCACCCGTGGTCCCTCCCCGAATGGCGGGATAGCCAAGAGCAACTTGCTCTCCAAATGGCTTCGTCCGCATCTCTGTTGATTACCCAGTTATCCCCAGATATTTGTATGCCTTAGAACCTCCTCTCGAATCACTCCCTGGAGGACGATCTGATGAATCGCTCTCCTGTGCCAATTTTTGGCATTTGCAGTTGCCAACTTCGGGCAGCGGAGACGAAGCACGTCCGTCGATGTGAACATTCTAAAAGCGACCTAAATAAGCAGTTTAGCGCGGACCGTGTCTTCGCGAAAAGCCGTGCCGTGCAATCGCTACGAAGCTGCTTGACCCCTCCTCCGGGTCGCTCCGCTCCCCACCTTCTCCCCCGGGGAGAAGGTGCCCGAGTAGGAGGGTGGATGAGGGGTCGATTACCAATTACCCGTAGTACCCCCTACGCAAATTCCCTAATTGACCTGCGGAACCAACCCGACATAAATTGGCCTGTTACGAATCTACCAGAGTCGGCTGATCGTGGGTAACAGGAGGGGCCTGGAAGGCCCACGAAATTCTTCCAGTCCTAGCCTCCCTAAAGGACAACTGATTTTTTGCGGCCCTTAGAAACACCCAGACTAAACTTCGCGACTCACATGTTCTAAATTCTGCGCTGACTGATACTAAGGAGCTTACACGGAGATCGGGGGCGTTTAGCTCTCATCGCGACTTCCCTCTGTTCTCCAGGACCGCTCGGGTGTCCCATGGGTGACGTAACAATACGAGCCGCCAAAGCGCCCGCCACGCGCTCCGAACGAGGCTGGGGGACCGAAAGGCGTTGGTTGGTCCTGGCGGCCATCGGCCTTGCCTATTTCCTTACGGGAAAATTAGAGCTCAGACTGGCGATCGTGAATCGTACCGTCTGGGCGCCCGCAGGAATTGCCCTGTTTGCATTTCTTGTCTTTGGCCGGAAGATATGGCCCGCCATCCTGGTCGCGGCCTTCGCCGTAAGCGCGACGACCTCGGGGTCCATTCTCGCGTCGTTCGGTATTGCCGTCGGGAATACGCTCGAGGGGATGGTTGGTAGCTATCTGATCATCAGATTCGCGGACGGGCAGGATGTTTTCCTCAAATCCCGCAACGTTTTCCGATTCGCACTCTACGCGGCTATCATCAGTACCACGGCGAGCGCCACGATCGGCACCGCGAGTCTCTGCTTCGCTGGGCTTGCCCGCTGGCATCGCTTTGGGTCCGTTTGGCTGGTTTGGTGGCTAGGAGACGCAGGAGGCGATCTCCTCGTGGCGCCGCTCCTGATGCTGTGGAGTGCTGGGCCCCGGCTGCCTCGAATGCGAAAAGCGGTCCCGGTGGGCCTCCTCACCCTTGCTGGCGTGGCAGCGCTGGGCGTCATAGCGTTTTGCGTTTTCCCAGGCGGAGCATGGGACTGTGCATGGGCGCTCATCTCCATACCGATTCTCACTTGGTCAGCCTCTGAGTTTGACCCGCGTGAGACGACCGCGGCAACTTTTCTCTTCGCTGCCGTCGCGATTTGGGGCGTAATCCATGGCCACCGTCCTGGTATGTTTCCCAAATTTTCGCTCACCGAAGGGCTTTTGCTTCTCCAGGTGTACTTATGCGCCCTGGCCGCGATGACCTTAACTCTTTCCGTGTTCGCCACCGAACGGAGGAAAAACGCGGAGGAGTTGGAGCGACGAGTCCGCGAGCGGACGGCCAAACTCAACCGCGACATCACTCGGCTGAGGCGAGCGGAGCAAAAGTTCCGGGCTCTGCTCGCGTCCGCTCCCGACGCCATGGTGGTGATCAATCGGCAGGGAGAAATCGTTTTCGCCGATACGATGATGGAGAAAGTATTCGGTTATGCGCCTGCTGAGTTGCTGGGAAAGCCGGTGGAGGTCCTGGTGCCGAAGCGCTTTCGATCCCGGCATATCTCGCATCGGACAGATTTTTGCGGTGAAGCTCGCGTCCGTCGGATGGGTGAGGGTCTGGAGCTTTATGGGTTGCGAAAGGATGGCTCGGAGTTTCCGGTCGAGATCAGCATGAGTCCAATGGAGTCGGAAGAGGGCCTATTGGTTGTGCGCACCATTCGCGATGTGAGCGGTCGAAAGCGGGCGGAGACAGAGCTGCGCAGCCTGGCGCGCGACTTGGTCAAGGCTCAGGACATTGAACGCAGGCGACTGTCCCGCGAATTGCACGAAGGCACGGCTCAAAACCTGGTGGCTCTTAAGATGAACTTGGTATTGGCGCGCAAAGGGTTTGGTTCTCTTGGGTCGGATGCAGCCCATTGGCTCGAGAACGCCGTGAGCCTGGCCGAGCAGTCGATCAACGAAATTCGTACGCTGGCTTATCTTCTATATCCGCCCACCCACGATCAACTCGGATTACGGGTTGCGCTTCCTTCCTACGCCGATGGATTCGCCCGTCGAAGTGGGATAACCACGGTTACGGATATGGATAAACAACTGGGCAGGCTACCGAGGGACATCGAAATTGCCCTTTTTCATGTCGTGCAAGAAAGCCTCACCAATCTCCACCGCCATTCCAAGAGCCCGACCGCTGCCATAACGCTCAAAACCGACAGGCGTGAAGCGACGCTCGAGATCCGAGATGAGGGACTGGGAATAACCCCCGAGGAGCTGGCGCGCAGAGAACCCCTCGGCGTCGGCGTCCGGGGGATGCGGCAAACCATAGCTCTCCTCGGAGGAAGACTTGAAGTGCTTCCTGCGAATCCTGGAACGATTGTAAGAGTGGTGGTTCCAATCTCAGCTGGAATTCACGAGGCCTCTCAGCGTCAAAATTCCGCGCCCAAAAAGTTGGAATAGCCCAACTTTCGGGGTGGCGCAGACATGCGTTTCTCAGCATATCTTCGTTGCTGCGATCGCGTGCCCCTTTGACCGCAGACATCACAACCCGATGTCTGCGCCAGCCGCGTAGAGGCGGCTTCATGCCGCCACTTGACGAGCTAAACTCGCCGCTACAAGTTCAAACTGGCCCACTACCCAAAAAATTCAATTGATTCACAGCTTGAGGGATTTGGGTTACACTTTTTATTCAACACCGAGAGAGGAATGCTCAGATTCCATGGAACAGGTCCAGAAGCTGGAAGAAAAGGTCTCCAAAATTGTCGAGATCTTCAGGCGGACTCAGGCTGAAAATCGGTCATTATTACAACAGATTGAGAAGCTTCGCACGGATTCGCGTGACAGCATTCACCAAAAGGAGCAGTTTGAGCGGGAAGTCCAGATGCTGAGGCGCGAGCGGGAAGATGTTCGCGCGCGGGTTGAGAAGCTGCTCGAGCAGGTCGAGGCGTTGACAAAGCAGGATTCTGCAGGATAATGGTCCTGTATCAGCCTGAAAGACAAGAAGAAGACGGGGCAAACCGCTTTGGCTGTTTCGCCGAAAGAAGGAATTCAAGTCCTCATCTACGACCAGCAATACAATATGCGGGGCCAGCTTGACCCTGAATACATCCGTATGCTGGCGCGGTTTGTAGATGAAAGGATGCGCTCGATTGCTTCGCGCGGCCAGACTGTGGATTCGCTGCGCGCCGCAATTCTTGCAGCCTTGAACATTGCGGATGATTACCACCGGCTCCTGGCCGACTACGAGGCGATTGCGCGCCAGGTGGATCAGGAACTCGGGAAGTGCAATGAGGCGCTGGACCAGCTTCTGGACTCGACGGTTCAGTGACTTAGTATTTCCTCAACACTCCGATCACGCGGCCCTGCACTCGCACGCCGGCAGCAGGAAGGAAGATGGGATCCATCTGTGAGTTGGCAGGCTGTAACCGCACCCTTCCGTCCGGCTCTTTAAAAAAGCGCTTCAGCGTAGCTTCCGCCTCCTCGACCAGCGCAACGACGATCTCGCCATTTGCCGCCTCCCGGGCGCGCTCCACCAGGATGTAGTCACCGTCGCAGATGTGGTCGTCAACCATGGAGTCGCCTTTCACTTTGAGTACAAAAATCTCCGCACTACGGTTTGAAAAATCTCCGAAGGAAAAGATTTCGGACGTAGGGAATGGTTCCACCGGCCGGCCGGCGGCAATCCTCCCCAGCAGCGGAAACTCCAGAGGCGGCAGGCTCGTTTTCGGCGCTGTCGATTCGAACGAGAGGCCTAGGCCTTTCCGGACTCCGAGGGCAACCGGGCCGGGCATCGCGATCACGTCAATGGACCGGCTTCGGTTGTATCCGCGACGGATGAATCCCTTCTTCTCCAAATTCTCGATGTGCTTGTGAACCGTGGCCAGCGAGCGAAGCCCGAGGGCTTCCCTGATCTCGTCGAAACTTGGCGAATAACCCTTCCGCGTAATAAACTTCACCAAGAGATCCAAGACCTGCTTTTGCCGCCGCGTTAGTGCCATCGATGTTTGCGCTACCCCACTGCCCATACTAGACGAACAAAAGGCGAAGGTCAACCACTTTTCTGCCCGGTCATCCTGTCCCCGGCGCTTCCGGTACAAGTCGCGACGCTCCCACCTTCTCCCCAGGGGATAAGGGTGCCCGACGTGGGAGGGCGGATGAGGGGTCGCTTTCACTATCTCTCGCCAAAACGGCGGCGAAACTCCTCGGCGCCCTTGCGTAACTCCAGCCAGCCAAAGAGGACATCCGGCGTTTGAAGCCACACTCCGAACCAGCGGGCAATTTCCTGTTTTTCCGCGCGCTTTTCGGGCCTCAGGCGAGGGTTGGCAGCAAGGCTCTCTGCGCGACGGCGGCCACGCAGCAATGTGTCGCGAACCAACTTCATCCCCAAGCGATCATTCGCCTCCAGATATCCCCGGTAGGCTAAATCCAGGTTGTGGAGCGAGGTTTCAGTCTCTTCGAGATTATGGAAGCGCAGAAGGCCTTTGAGACGAGTGGCATAAGGCTCTGGGACAGGCGCGCCTACCGAAGGATGTTTGTACTCAACTTGCACGCCGTTTTCCTGAAGTACGCGCGCGATATAGGGAAAGGAAGTGCGCCCTTTTTCTCCGAGTTGGAGAGAAAGCTCCCGCTGAATTGCCCGTAACTCCGCAGGGCCGGCAGCTTTAAGTCCGCGGCTTTCGCGATAGCTGAGGATGATCCGCCTTTTGCTGATTGTCCTCGAAGGCCTCAAAGCATCAAATCACTTACCGCTGATTGCTGCCTTTCTGTTGCATTTCCTGAAGCTCGCGGCGCGAGCGCTCCACGTTACGCCGGTGCTCGGCCAACGTATCCGCAAAATAATGTCCACCGTGATTATTGCTCTCAAAATAGAGAGCAGAGCCGGGCGCCGGATGCAGGGCAGCCTGGATGGAAGCGACGCCAGGACTGCAAATCGGTCCGGGCGGAAGTCCCGCATGCACATAAGTGTTATAAGGAGACGGCATCTCGAGATCACTGCGCGTAATGGGGCCATTGAAGGGATCTGTGGCTCCATCCTGAAGGCGCACGGCGTAAATCACCGTAGGATCGCATTCGAGCAGCATTCCCTTTTCGAGCCGCCGTGTAAACACCCCTGCGATTCGAGGGCGTTCTACCGGATTCGGAGTCTCTTTCTCAACCAAAGAGGCAAGCGTCAGCACGTGGTGCAGACTTTCACCTTGAAGCTTCCGCCGGAAGTCGGTACTGAACACCTGCCGGAAACGCTCGAGCATCGTCCGGACCACCACCGAAGCTGAAACGCCGCGAGGGAAACGATAAGTATCGGGAAAGAGATAGCCCTCAAGCGTTATGGCTTGCGGATCGAGGTTCCGGATTGGAGCTGGGTTGCGGGTTGCCGCAAGAAAGGCCTGAGGGCTAAAGCCCAGGTCGTCATGTAGGATGCGGGCCATGTCGAACCGGTCGGAACCTTCAGGAATGACAACTGTATGGAGGTAGACTTGCCCTCGCGCCAGCTTCCAGTAAACGCGCGAGATGCTCAGCGGGCGGTCGAAAAGATATTCACCGAATTTAAGAGTTTCATGATGCCAGCGCCCAAGCCAGTATCGCAGCAGGAAGGGCAGCCGGTGGGCGATCACACCCTTGCGCAGAAGCTGGTCTGCCACTTCAGGAGCGCGCGCGCCGCGCGGGATGGTGAGAATCATCTGCCCCTGGTATCCGCGGTAGGGCAGGTAAAGCTCTTTCGCCAGCCACCCTGCAGCGGCCAGCACGATGATCACCGGGATGGCGACGAGCCATTTCTTCATGGCTTGTCCACATCGCCGCGGGACGCATAAGCCTGCCGGTCGAGATAGCCTTCGAGGATCAAGGTGGCCGCCACCTGATCCACCGCGCGGCGGCGTTTGGCGAGGCTTACGCCGGACTCCCGAAGCACTCGCTCGGCTTCTGCGCTGGTCAGGCGCTCGTCCTGCAGCCGGACGGGACAACTCACTCTCTTGCGCAATTTTGCCGCAAATTCTTCTACCCGCACCGACATCGCATTCGCCGAGCCATCTTTGCTGAGCGGATGGCCGAGAACGATTTCGCGGACAGAATATTTTTCGATGAGCGCTCCGACCGCTGAAAGGTCCGCCGCAATGTTCTTTCGCTCGATGGTCGGCAAGCCTTGCGCCACTGCGCCCAGCGGATCGGATACGGCCACGCCCAGACGCTTTAACCCAAAGTCAATCGCCATGATTCTGCCAGGCATGATTTCCTTCGACCGTGTCGCGTTGTGCTATCCGTTCTCGTTAGTCGGGCTTGGGAGCGACAGGCGGCAGCTCAAACGCTGCAACAACCGACTGAAATCCCTGCCGCTTATGACTACCGTCGCAAAAGGGCTTATTTTGCGAATGGCCGCAGCGGCACAAGCTGATGAGAGTGCGGCCTCCCAGGCCGAAAGCGTTTCCATTCTGATCGACAATTTCAAAGTCTCCCTCGACGCGCAAGGAGCCGTTGTCTCTTACAGTGATTCGCGTTGCTGCCAAGTTCGTTTCTCCTTTCATTTCCAATATACCCTGCCGGGAAGCACGCAGACCAGAATGCCGAAAAACACCAGTGAGATTGCGCCGTGCAGGATCATCCAATTTCTGCGCGGCACCCAGAGCCGTCCCCGGAGAAAGCGGCTCGTCCGCACGTAAGTGATGGCGTGCAGCACGATGAGGCAGATCACAAGGATGATCTTCGCCTGAAACCAGGTCGCGTGAAGATAATAGCTGGGCCGCGTATAAACGAGCAGGATGCCCGTGAGGATGGTCAGGATGGCGCCGGGGTTCGCCATACCCTTCAGCATCCGCATCTCAGCGAGACCCAGCGCCGTCCAGGCTTCGGCGGAAGCTTCCTGGGTGTGCTGGCCCAACATCGCCGTCGTCACCAGGAGTCCGCCGATCCAGAAAACCAAACCCACCACGTGAAACAGGATCGCCCACAGGATCATCAGGTCATCTCTCCTTAAAACCCCTCCGTTTCGTGCCCGTAGAGGCGGCTTTATGCCGCCATTTTCGGGCTGGCGGGGTAAACCCGCCTCTACGTCCGCGCCCGAAACCGAGAAGCTGTGAATTAATTCAATAAGCGCGGATTTTGCGCCCGTAAGTAACAGAAAACAGACACGCGGAAAAGCGAAGATTCAATTAATTCACAGCTTCCGAGGCATTGCATCTCCTTAAATTCTTTTATTGACTTTGTGAACAGCAATTTTATAATCGCTACAGATCCCGTCTTTCGGAAGGAGCAATTAGCCGACACCCCGTGAGTGGTAATTCGAACAGCCAAACCGCCTGTCCTGCTGAGCCGGTTGTACTCGCGATCGGAGGTTTTGATCCTTCAGGAGGAGCCGGTATCTGCGCGGACCTGAAGACCTTTGCTGCCCACAACTGCTACGGGGTGGCCGCCATTACCGCTCTGACCGTGCAAAACACCCAGGGCGTCAGCGCTGTCTATCCTGTCACGGCGGCGGAGCTTCGCGCGAGCGTGAAGGCGCTCGTTGAAGACGGTCGCATCTGCGCCATCAAGGTTGGAATGCTCGGAGATCGCGCGAACGCGGAGGTCATCAAGGAAATCCTTTCGCGCGACAGCGCCGTTCCGGCCGTGCTCGATCCTGTGCTGCGGTCGGCAAGCGGCTACGATCTCTTGGACTCTGAAGGCCTCAGTGTGCTGCGAAGCGGTCTGTTGTCCCTCCCATCGGTGATTACTCCCAACCTCTTTGAGGCATCCCTTCTGACAGGTATGAAAGTGGAAAACGTGGAGGACATGAAGGCAGCGGCGCGGAAACTGGTGGAAACCGGCGCGCGCGCCGTGGTGGTCACCGGAGGTCACCTCGACCGGGCTATTGACGTTTATTATGACGGCTCCACGTTTGAGGCGTTCGCAGGCGAACGCGTGAAACCCGATAACACGCACGGCACCGGCTGCACCTTTTCCTCCGCCATTGCTTCGAACCTTGCCTTGGGCCGCCAGCTTCGAGACGCGGTTGTGTTGGCAAAGGTCTACGTTACCGAGGCCATTCGCAAAGCATTTGCCACCGGCCCCGGCCGGCTGCCCCTTCATCATCTCTATCGGATGCAGCAGGTTCCTCGCACGGCAGATCACTCCCCCGCCTTGGCCGACACAGAAGCCCTGCCCTGACCGCATGCTTACCCCGTCGCTGTGGCTCGTTGGAGAATGGCCGCGAGTGTGGTGTCCACGAATTGGGTACACAACCTGTTCTGATGGGTGGCGCAGACATCGCGCATTTTGCGATGTCTGTGACCCTAGAAAATCGCAGACATGCCAAAAGGCGGCATGTCTGCATTGCAAGCCCGTAAATTTTTGTTTTTTTGGCAAGCTTTTTTCTGACCGGCTCGCGCAAGGCGCATAAGCAGCGGTGTTGTCTTGAATCTTGAATTTTAAATTTGGCTTTGGCTGCGGCCCTCAGACCGCGCTGCGCCACCCAGATTATCTGTATACCTATTTGGTGGACACTGCACTAGCTTTGCCTCGTCAAGTCCCGAATGAAATCCTGAATCGTCGTCTGTACTTCTTCAAGCTGTCCGGTAAAAAAATGATCGGCGCCTTGAACCCAATGCAAACTTTTGGGCGAGGCCATTGCGGCATAGGCTTCTTCCACTTTTCGACGTGGACCGTAAACGTCCTGCGTTCCTTCAATAATGAGTTTGGGCTTAGGACAGTCGTCGAGGTAAGAATAACTGTAAGACTCGACCGGCAGCCCCATTCCCACCAGGGCACTGACTCGCGCGTCGGAAGCGCCCACAACTAGCCCCACTCGGGACCCAAACGAAAAGCCCATGAGGATAATGGGAAGCTGCGGATAACGCGAGGAGAGAAAATCCAGGGCGGCGCGCACGTCGTCCGTCTCGCCCACACCCTCTGCGAACCTTCCCTGGCTCTGGCCCACGCCGCGGAAGTTAAACCGCAGTGCTGGCGCCCTCTCCTTGAGCGCCGCTTTGGCCGCCCGAAAAACAACCTTGGTGTGCATCGTCCCGCCATAGAGCGGATGCGGATGGCAAACCAGCGCGACCGAGCGGGGCGAAATCTGGGCGTCTAGTTCAAGTAAAGCTTCAATCCTTCCCGCTGGACCGTTAATGAACAGCCTTTCAATTTTCGTCGCTGGCCTCTTGACACAGGAATTGAAGACCCCTCATCCGGGTTGCTCCGCTCCCCACCTTCTCCCAGGGGAGAAGGTGCAAGCCGCAGGAGCTCTGCCACCGAGATCCTCCTCGTAGAACCGCAACCTTCTCCCTTGGGGAGATGCCCGAGGTAGGAGGGCGAATGAGGGGTCATTTTTATCTTCAGCCTGTCTTCGGGTTTTACTTGATAGTTTGAGCGTACCCATCGAATTCGCCAACAGTTGACGTTAGTGTCCCGCCAGCAGCCCTGCCGCCAAAGCTTCCCATCCAAGCTGCTGATTAACATTGCGGACTTGGAGGCGGCGAGCGTCATCGAGGCCCTGCTTCATTTTTTCAATGCCGCCGAGCCCGAGTTTTGCCGCCCATCCGCGCAGGCGCGGAAAGAGATCCAGGTTCACAACCTGCTCTTCCCGGTGAGTCTCGAGAACTTGTAGAATGTCTGAAAGCAGCGTATACCCTCTTTTCAGACTGCCCTCAAGCGCATCGCGGTCATCGCTGAGCGCTTTGGTAGCCTCGAACAGCGCTCTCCAATCCGCTGGGGCCATCCGGCGGGCATCCTTCGTTGCCACGCCGTCCAGGAAGGCGACCCATGGGCTTCTCAATCGCTCGAATTCAGCAAGATTGAAGCTCTTTGCCGCCTGGATGCTACCCGCCACCGCTCGCGTCGCAAGCTCCAATTGGGCCGCGGGAACCTGACGTTCATCCCGAAGCACTCTCTGAACGATGTGCTTCTCCACAGGCCTCAAACCGATTTTCAGGCAACGCGAGCGGAGCGTAACACGGAGTTCGTAGGGATTGGGGCAGACCAAGATGAAGGTTGTGGTGGGAGGAGGCTCTTCCATGATTTTGAGCAGCAGGTCAACCGCTTGCCAATGAATCGCTTGGGCCTGATCGAGGATGAAGATACGGCGGCGGAATTCAAAAGGCCGTGTGTAAGCGACGTTGCGGGCCTGCCGAATCTGCTCGGTGAGGATGAAGTGGGTGAGGGGCTCCACGACCTGAAGGTCAAAGTAAACCAGTCCTTCAACCCGGCGCGTTGCGTCTTTCATCTCGCGCCGCCGGGTGAGGTCATCGCGGGCCTCGGCCAGCATCTCGTCCGCCCTGCGGCAGCGCGCGCATTCCTGGCAAAAATCATCTCTCAAGCGCTCACAGTTCATCGCTTTGGCAGCCATAACCGCCAGACTTTTTTTACCTACCCCTTCCGGTCCGGAAAAAAGCAATGCTCCGGGAACAGCCCCGCGAGCCAGCATCTCGCGGAGCACTGAAACAGCTTCCGGGTTTCCGAGAAAGCTTTCGAGCCCCATCGAATCACATGCATTTTTCCCCTCATCCGGGTCGCTACGCTCCCCACCTTCTCCCCAAGGGAGAA
>JBOGJS010000174.1:0-13827 GCA_050745365.1 Terriglobia bacterium | reverse complement strand
AGGCTGCTGTGCATCTCCTCGGAAGATATCCTTCACAATGCGAGGCTGAATCAATATTCCGCCGTTCGCAATGGCGGAGTACGCGTCTACGAGTTGCAGCGCAGTGACGGCAATGCCTTGCCCGATGGCAATCTCGCCAATCGAGACTCCAGACCAGCGGTCGGGCGGCATCAGAAGTCCCCGCTCTTCCCCGGGCAGCCCCACGTCCGTTCTCGCATCAAAACCAAACTTTAAGATGTGATCATAGAAGCGCTGCTCGCCCAGCCGGAGCACCACTTTGATCGCGCCCACATCGCTTGAATAAGCCAGCACCTGGCTCACGGTGAGATCGCCCAACGGTTCTGCGTCATGAATAACCCGGCCAGCCAGAACCATGGAGCCCATCTGGCAGTTGATGACGTCTGTTGGCTTCGCGACCCCGTCCTCGATCGCGGAGGAGATGGTCACCATCTTGAACATCGAGCCCGGCTCATAAATCCAGGCGACTCCACGGTTAATGCGATCTTGTGGCGGGCTGCGCCGATAATCGTTTGGGTTGAATGTTGGGTAGCTGGCCAGGGCAAGGATATCGCCATCGTTCGGATTTTCGACGACAGCGACGCCGCCTTTCGCGTGCCACTTTTCGACGTCCGCCGTCAGCACCTGCTGGGCAATGTACTGGATGCCGGCGTCCAGTGTGAGCTCGACGTTCATCCCCGGCTTTCCGGGATCTTCCATCGATCCAAACGTCTGCCGCCGCGCATCTTCCATCACCAGCGCGTGCCCTGGCTGTCCTTCTATCTTGGAATTCAGGGCATATTCGAGTCCTGCTAGCCCCCGGTCATCCATCCCGACGTAGCCTAAATCCGTGGCTGCAAGATCTCCCATAGGATAAAACCGCTTCATCTCCTTCTGAAAATAGATTCCTTTCAAGCTCAGAGCGTGAACGCGGGCAGAAACTTCGGCAGAAACTTTCCGCTTAACCCAGCAGAACGTTCGGAAGGCCTCAAAGCGTGCCGCAAGGTCCCTCGCGCTCACTCCTACAATGGGGGCCAGCTCCTCGGCTGCTTTTTCGGGATCCCGAATGTGGGAGGGCACCGCGTAGATGGAATCCACCGGCAGGCTCATGGCCAGCGGGCGCATATGGGAATCGTAAATAGTTCCCCGTTCCGGGGCCAGCTCAACGGTTCGCTGCTGCTGCCGCTGGGCGCGTTCAATCCAGGGAATGTACTCGATAATTTGAAGGTAGTAGAGGCGGGCGGCAATCAAAACCATCCAGAGTGCAAAGCCTGCAGCCAGCAGCAGACTGCGCCGAAGCAAGGGCGATCCTTCCGATTTGCCGGAGGGATGAGAAGCCTCAAGCTGTGGCATTCAGGGCTCCCGCGGAGTTCCCCTTGGAACGGGAAATACGCCAATGTTACGGGCCAAGATGCGAGCCGCCGGCCCGGAAGGCGCTGTTCCCGCTGCCCCTAACCGGATCACTTGCTGCGGCTCGGGCGGGGCCAGCCCGAGTTTCTCCCGGGCGAGCTGATCAATGCGCATGGGATCGGTGAGTTGAGCCTGGTCGAGACGTAATTTTTGGTTCCATTCCGTCAGTGATGCTTGCTGGGACTTCAGGCTCGCAATCTTGTAGCCGTATTGTACGCACTCAAAATGCTGGAGGGCGAAAACGAAAACAAGGATGAAGGCCAGCGCCCCCACCGCGAGCAGGAAGTAGCATTGGCGGCGCTTCGTAGTGTCCACTTCCCGCACCACGTGCGCGTTGTCAATCTGCTTCACGAAGAGCGGGTCCGGCGAATGAAACCGCCCCGCGACGCGCATCGAGGACGTGCGGGAGCGTTTGGCCCTCTCAGGCAGAATTACTGGAGCCGTTGCCATCTCAATTCCTCCCGGATGTGCTGTTGCGGAGCAACTCGGACTCGCGTTCTTACCTGAGGAAGGGAACCTCAGGCGGGGTGACTGCGGACAGAGCCACGACAAGCTTTTCCGCTGCGCGCAGCTTTGCGCTGCGTGAACGCGGATTTGCTTGAACTTCTTCTTCGCCGGGACGAGCCACCTTGCGGGTAAGCGTCCGGGTTTGGCCTTCCTGCTGCCATCGCCGTAAAGCCTGCTTCACCCGCCGATCCTCCAGCGAATGAAAGCTCACCATCACCAGGCGTCCCCCCGGGGCAAGCACCGAAAGGACCCGACCCAAAAACATCTCCAGATTCTCGATCTCCCGGTTTACCGCGAGGCGCAATGCCATAAAGGTACGCGTTGCTGGATGAAGGTGATGAAGGCCCGTCCGCGTGGGGATTGCACGCGAAACCACCTGCGCCAGCTGGGTGGTCGTTTCAATCGGACGGGCCTCCATAATCGCTCGCGCAATACGGCGCGAGTGGCGCTCTTCTCCCAGACGGAAGATCAAATCCGCCAAATCACGCTCACGGCTGCCGTTCACAAGCTCTGCCGCTGTCGTCAGAGTCTCCAGGTCCATGCGCATATCGAGCGGCCCCTCGCGCTCAAAGCTGAATCCGCGTGAACCGTCCTCCAGTTGCCACGAACTTAGTCCCAAATCCGCCACCACACCATCCGCCAGCGGCAACCCGCTTTCCGCGTGGAGCTGGTCAATTTCTGCAAAATTGCCCTTCATCACAATCAGCTTTTCTCCGAAATCACGCAGCCGGTCGCGCGCCCTGGCTAGCGCTGCAGTGTCGCGGTCAATTGCTAATAACTTCCCGCTCCCGAGCTTGCTGAGGATGGCTTCCGCATGTCCGCCGCCCCCGAGCGTTGCATCAATGTAGGTTCCCTCAGGGCGCGCATTTAAGAATTCGAGGACTTCTTCCACCAAGACCGGAACGTGCATGAAACTAGATGCTCAAGCCGCTCAATGTTGCCTCGTCTTCCTCAGTAAAAGGATTTTGTTCCATGTGCTCGGCAAATCGCTGCGTGTTCCAGACCTCCAGATAAACGAGATCGCCCATCACGGCCACCTGCCCGCGCATTCCGGCAGCTTCACGCAACTGCGGAGGAATCAATATCCTTCCCTGGTTATCCATTCGGACCACCTGCCCCCAGTAGTTCGTGCGGTCCAGAAACTTTCGCTTCGCTTTGTTCATGGAAGGAAGCTGGGCGAGTTTTTCTTCTACTTTTAGCCACTCCGCGAGGGGGTAAACCCGCGCGCACTGCCCTTCTAAACTCGTGATGTAAAAATCGGGGCCGTATTTTTCGTCCAGGATTGACTTAAATGCAGTAGGAATCTTCATGCGGCCTTTCTGGTCTACGGTGGCCGCATGCATTCCTCTAAACATTGCCAGTCCTCAACCTGCCATCGCCGCCCAAAAGACGGCTACAATGGCTACTTTTTACCACTCTAGACCACTTTCGTCCCTCAATATAGAGTGAGGCGTAGGTGCTGTCAAGAGCTATTTTCATTAATTTTTATTAATGTGAATGCGTTCGCCGCAAGGCCGGAAAACGGGATGGGAAAGACCGGAGTTCCCGCGACTGGAAGCTCTATGGAAGATGCCAAACCTGCGACTGCCGTTGGCCTCGGTGCTGGCGGCTTTCACGAACCCAGGGGGGTCGCCCGAAGGAGGGCGGGTGAGGGGTAATTTTCATGCTCCGGGGAGTTGCCCAAGGCGACATGAGCGACTGCCGATACTTTAGTCATAGCGCGCGAGCCGAAAGACGAAGATACTGAGAGCGGGGACGAGCAGAGGATCTCGTTCCTCCAACCTCGAACCGCCTCAACGGTTCAAGGTTCGAAAGGAGTAATCAACGTGGAGATTGACGTCAGGAAGACCGTAAAGGAAATCGTAGTTGCGGTGCCGGCCTCGGCAAGCACATTTGAGCAACTGGGAATCGACTACTGTTGTGGCGGCGATAAGCGGCTCGAAGAAGCTTGCCAGACAGCCGGATTGCAGGTGGAGACCGTGAAGCAGATGCTTGAGGCCGCGGTGGACGCTCCGCAGCCGGAAGGAGAGCTTGCTGATTGGAGCCGAGGCTCCCTGGCAAGTCTCATGAACCATATTGTGGAAAAGCATCACACCTTCTGCCGGCAGGAAGTTGCCCGCCTCGAGCCACTTCTCGACAAAGTGGTTCAGGTACACGGTGGCGCGCATCCGGAGCTGCGCCGCGTCAAGACCCTGTTTTCGGGACTCGGAAAGGCGGTGCTGATGCATCTGGCAAAAGAAGAGCAGACGCTGTTCCCGTACATTGCGAGGATGGAAGACGCTGTGATCCGCAAGATTTCCTTCCCGCGGCCACCTTTCGGGACCGTTCAGAATCCGGTGCGGATGATGGTGCTGGAGCATGATGATACAGGCGCGGCGCTCGAAGAGATACGAAAGCTAAGCAACAACTACCAGCTTCCGCCAGACGCCTGCAACAGCTACCAGGCGCTGTACCACGGGCTGAAATCTTTTGAAAGCGACATGCATCAGCACGTCCACCTTGAAAATAACATTCTCTTTCCTCGCGCGGTGGAGATGGAGGACGCGACAATTGCAGGCGAGAAAGCCACTGCGAATTGAGCTCAGCGAACAGCCTTGGGCTGAAACCTTGTCGAAAGTCTGCCCGTCCGTTTTCAAGCTAGCCGTCGGCCTTCGGCCGGAGCCGGCAGGCCAAGCTCGCGAGTCAGTTTCTGAGGATCAAAACGAGAGCAGTGAAACGTCCGGCCATCCACATTAAAAGTGGGCGTTCGCCGTTTACCCTCATTGACGGACATCACAAACTCGAGCGCTTCGCGGTTCTTGTCGATATCGACTTCTTCAAAAAGTACATGGTGCTGCCTGAGGAATTCTCGGGCCGCATCAGAATCCTCACAATCCACCCGGGTGTACATGACGACGTGGCTGGGCTGCATCGATTGACCTCCTTCCCTACTGTATCTCTGCCTCGAGCCTTGAGAACTTTCTGCCACTGCTCTGAGCTCACCGATTGGACCCGGTCTCGAAAAATCCCGGCACTTTCAAGAGGCGTTCGAGGCGAGTAAGGGGAGGGGGCGGCGCATCGAGAGCAGCAACGAAGGCCTTCCACTGCTTGTCGTTTAAGGCAAACCTCCTGCGATTCGCAAGGGTCTCATCCGCTCGCGCCAGGGCGCTTTCCAGCACGAATTCGCTGACGGAGCGACGAGACCTCGCGGCGGCTGCTTGGAGCGTGCGCTTGGCGTAGCGTGTAAGCCGCAAGTCCAGTTTTTCACTGCGTGCACGCGCGATTGCATGGGTTCTCCTGCTCATTTCAGCCTAACCCCATTGCCAGACAATGCCAAGACACACTTCTCCACCAATCTACCTGGGTATCGACGTCCAGAAAGACTAGCTTTTCACTCATTTTTGCGGTTTCAAAGTCCGTCGTAGTGAGGTCCTCCGCCACCTTCGGGGCATACCCAGAGGATGTTCTGATAAGGGTCGCGAATATCACAGGTCTTGCAGTGGACGCAGTTCGAAGAATTCACTTTCAACTGCTTGCCGGAGCCGTCGGGTTTCTCTTCCATCTCGTAGACTGCGGCGGGGCAGTAGTGCTGGCAAGGGTTTCCATATTCTACGATGCATCGCCCATTGCAAATATTGAAATCGGCGATTCGAAGGTGAGAAAGCTGATCTTCTTCGTGATGGGTTCCCGAGTGGTAAACGTCGGTGAGCTTGTCAAAAGTAAGTCTGCCATCCGGTTTGAATCGCGCTGTAATTGGAAGAGCCACTTCTGAGAGATGCTTCATCTGCTCGTAATCCGCAACCGAAAAAAGACGAGATCGCAAGAGCCGACCGCCGGTGGCAAGCTCGAAAGCAGCATCGAGGCTACCGCGCCAGAAACCGTGCTGAAATCCCTGATGATAGTTCCTAACTTTCCATAGCTCCTTCCCAGCCCAGTCCGCCCTCCAGGCTTTTTCAAACCGTTCCAGCTCCCGCGCCGAACAATCATTTTTCTCGAGAGCGGCATAAGACGCTTCGGCTGCGAGCATTCCGGTTCTCATGGCCAGATGGATTCCTTTGAGGCGTTGGGAGTTGAGAAAACCTGCAGCATCGCCGATGATGAGCGCACCGTCGACCGCGGTGAGGGGCACAGAAAAGTAGCCGCCTTCAGGAATGCACTTGGCGCCGTATCGAACCATCTGGCCATTCTCGAGCAGCCGCTCGAGCCATGGATGGGTTTTCCATTGTTGGAAGGCATGGTGGGGGTCAAAGCCGGGGTTCTCGTCATCAAGGCCCACCACCAG
Source organism: Terriglobia bacterium (assembly GCA_050745365.1). GTDB lineage: Bacteria > Acidobacteriota > Terriglobia > UBA7540 > UBA7540 > RH2-MAG17b. Next base: position 7,652 of record JBOGJS010000174.1, on the reverse strand, counting down.
GCCGAGAGAGATATGGGTCTCCGACGGCGCATAAATAAACCCTCCGCCGAACTCGCGGCGGGTGAGCGGCCAACCTGCCGTGTGAATTACTTGTCCCTTCTGAATGCGCCCCGCCGGAATCTCCCAGAATTCCTTCACTCCAAGAGCGTAGTTTTGGGGGTTGCGATTGCGGTCGAGGCGGAGTTGTCTGACGAGTTGCTTCGTGAGTGAGCCATCCACGCCCTCTGCGAGAATGGTAATCTTGGCGCGCACATCATATCCTGGCTGATAATTGGATGTATGATGGCCGTTCCGGTCCACTCCTTTATCGCCCGTCCGCACTCCAACCACGCGATTCCCTTCGTAAAGGACCTGCATTCCTGAAAACCCGCAGAAGAGGCTTACGCCTGCTTGCTCGGCGCGGCTCCCTAACCACTTCACAAACTGATTGAGCGAGACAATGTAGTTTCCGTGGTTCCGCAGGAAGGGCGGGGTGATGGGAAGCTTGTAACGGCGCCGGCTCGTCAAATAGAAAACGGCGTCCTGAGTCACAGGGGATTGAAGCGGTGGATCCTGAGATTCAAAGTCAGGGATGAGCTCCCGCAGACCCCTCGGATCGAGCAGGGCACCGGAGAGGCAGTGCGCACCCACTTCTGGTGCTTTTTCAAGAACAAAGATATTCTCGGGATTAAAATCCGGGTGCGAGGCCTGGGAATTTCTGCTTTCCTGTTCTATTCTGCTCTTGGCGTAAAGCGCGGCAAGCCGGATAGCACAACTGAGTCCTCCTGGTCCTGCCCCGACGATGAGCACGTCGGTTTCCAATGTTTCTCGATCAGTCGAGCTCATGGACGTTTTCAAACGCGCTATTCGAGCTTACGAATCTGCTGGAGGTCATTCTGAACGGATGATCGTATTCGATAATTCGCGTTTTGATAGATCCATCTGATCGTGCCTGTCCTGTCGACGAGCACGAGCGTTGCCGCATCATAAGGGCCATACCGCGAGCGGTACTTTGAGAGCGAACGCGTGCCGTATCGCCTCATGGCTGTCCCGTGGCGATCCGACAGAATAGGAAAGGGAAGTTTCAGCTCGCTTCTTACCTGGCGCGCTCTTGACATCGGATCGACGCTTACAGGAAGGATTCGGGTGTTCAACGCCTTAAATTCCCCATAGTGCTTTGCGAACTCGCCGAGTTCGACCATGCAATAAGGTCACCAATACCCTTCGTAGAAGTCGATGAGCACATTATGGCCACGAAAGCTGGTGAGGCTCACCATTTTCCCATTCGTCGAAGGGAGTGTGAAACTGGGAGCTTTCTCGCCCACGTGGACTTGCATCTGCCGGTTCTGTGGCGGCTCTGGACCGGCGAGCATGGAAGCAGAGAGGGCCAGCAAGACAACAACTACACTCATCACCGTGTTGTTACTCATTTGCGCGCGGACTTTTTGTTTCAATGTTCCTCCTCCATTCCTTCCTCTTGTGCCGTCTCCGAGCGCCTCGGCCTCAAGTGAGCTTGTGCTTCGCACGGCCCTGCGCTCATTCTATGCTACTCGATCTTGATCGCCCAAACACGCATTCTCGCGCTTCGCCTGATCGGCGGCGATGATTAAAGTCACAGGAACCACGTGCACTGCTTCGAGCATCTACCTTTTAGGTTTGCTTTTGAGGCAGATCAGAGTTGCAGAGCGACAGCTAAAATTCAGCGAGGTGAGAATTCTATGAAGCAAGCCAGGAGCAAGCAATTCGCGGGGAAGTCCACTGTGGTGCTTTGGATCGCGGCAGTTGCAGTTCTGGTCGCAAGCGCCCGGCTCGCCCGCTCGCAGGACGTTTTGACTTACCATGGCAACAACGCGCGCACCGGTAACTATTCTCAGGAAACCATTCTGACGCCCTCCAACGTAAATAAGTCAACATTTGGCAAGCTGTTCGTTATTCCGGTGGACGGCAAGGTTGACGCCCAACCGCTCGTCATGCTTCACGTGAGTATTCCAGGCCGGGGCACTCACAATGTTGTATTCATCGCCACCGAAAACGACAGTGTTTATGCATTCGACGCAGATACCGGGGCAAGTCTTTGGCATGTGCGCCTGCTCAAAAATGGAGAAAACCCTTCCGACCCGCTTCACTGCTCTCAAGTGGTTCCTGAAATCGGAATCACATCGACGCCTGTGATTGACCCCGCGAGCGGTCCGCACGGCACCATCTACGTGGTCGCGATGAGCAAAAATGCCGCGGGTCATTACTTCCAGCGGCTGCATGCGCTAGACATTACGACCGGCCAGGAAGAGTTTGGCGGACCTCGCGAGATCAAGGCTGAATATCCTGGCATCGGCGTCGCGGGCAAAAACGGGAAACAGATTTTCGATCCCAAGCAGTATGAGGAACGGGTTGGCTTACTCCTGGTGAACCACATCGTTTATCTCGCGTGGGCCTCACATTGTGATAACGACCCCTATACAGGCTGGGTGATGGGCTACAACGAGCATACTCTGCGCCAGGCGAGCGTGCTCGACCTCACACCCAATGGCAGCAGGGCCGCCGTTTGGCAGAGCGGTCCCGGCATGGCCGCCGACCGCGAAGGGAACATCTATTTCCTTGCGGCCAACGGCACATTTGACACCAAGCTCAACGCGGAAGGATTCCCGAGTCGCGGTGATTATGGGAATGCATTCATGAAGCTCTCGATGGTCCGTGGCCGCTTGCGGGCTGCGGATTATTTCGAAATGTACAACACGGTTGATGAAAGCAACAAGGACCTAGACCTGGGTTCCGGCGGAGCACTCGTGCTGCCGGATATGAACGGCGCAAACGGGCACATCTGGCACTTGGCCGTAGGCGCAGGAAAGGACAGGAACATTTACCTCGTCAACCGCGATCATATGGGCAAGTTCAATCCTCGGAACAACAATGCCATCTATCAGGAGCTACCGAATGCGCTGGGGGACGAAGAGTACGGGATGGCGGCCTATTTCAACGGAAAGCTCTATTACGGGGCCATCAACGATTGGCTGCGCGCTTTCCAGTTTAAGGATGCAAGGCTCTTGCCGGCTCCCGTTTCGGAGACCTCAATCAAGTTCATCTATCCAGGTACAACACCCGCCGTTTCGTCAAACGGTGACAAGAACGGCATCGTATGGGCCACCGAGAACGGTAATACCGCCGTACTCCACGCTTATGATCCGAACAACCTCGCACACGAGTTTTACAACAGCAATCAAGCGGGTAACCGGGACCACTTTGGCGTCGGCAACAAGTTCATTACGCCGGTTATTGCCGACGGGAAGGTTTACGTGGGCACAACGAACGGCGTGGGTGTCTTCGGCCTATTACGCGCGAATCAAAAACACCGATGACTTCGGGCGTCGAATGTTGCGCGATTCCTTTGAAGCGGATTAGACCCTCAGCATCGAGCCAAATAGGAGCCAGCCATTTTCGAGCGGAGGTATCGGAATGCCAAAATGCCATCCCCATCCTTTCGTGATTGCTGATTCTGACGCTGTACGGACGCTTTCCAGCAAGGTTGAGGCCTGGGGTCAGCACCAGCAGCGAAGAGACAAGCTGCTGAAAGCTTTTCATGAGGCCGCGGGCGCCTATGGAAGCGCCAATGACACGGAGCGGCAAACCTTCTTTCACGGACTGCTCACGGGCTATGCCGTGGCCCTCAAGCTGTGGTAGACGAGGTTTGCTTCGACGAGCGTAACGTCTTCCGGGCCTATGGTGGAGCCCGCTCATGAAGAAGTGCATCTTGTTTTTCCTTGCGCAATATCTCCGATGAGGACTCGAACCGAGGTCGATTCGCTGGGCAGCGTGAAAGTCCCAGCCGACGCGCTCTATGGCGCGCAGACCGCGCGCGCGATCGAGAACTATCCCATCAGCGGGCTTCGTGCCCATCCCCTTTTCATCCAAGCGTATGCGCTTCTCAAGCTTGCCTGTGCCGAGGTCAACCTGAGCCTGGGCCTCATTCCGCGCCCTATCGGCTGGGCCATCATTCAGGCCGCCAAGGAGATCGCCCAGGGCCGCCACCGCGATCAATTTGTGGTTGATGTGTATCAGGCTGGGGCAGGGGTGAGCTTCCACATGAACGTCAACGAGGTGATCGCGAATCTCGCAATTCGGCGCCTGGCAGAACGGCACGGATCAAAACCTCGCATGGGAGATCACTCTATCATTCATCCCAACGATCATGTGAATTTTGGGCAGTCCACCAACGATACGTTTCCCACCGCAACGCGGCTGGCCGCCTTAATGAGTCTCGATGAGTTTTTCCCAGCCCTGGAAGAGCTTCGGGAAGCCTTTCGGAAAAAAGCAGTTGAATTTGATGGAGTCTTGAAGAGCGGCCGCACCCACCTCCAGGACGCCGTGCCCGTGCGTTTAGGGCAGGAGTTTGCGGCCTACAGCGAGGCGTTGTGGCAGGCCGAGGTGCAGATCCGCTCGAGTGCGGAGGCGCTTCGCGCGCTCGGGATTGGCGGAAGCGCAATAGGCACCGGGCTTAACGTCCATCCACGTTTTTCGCGGCTCGTCGTAGCCAGGTTGAGAGAGCTGACGGGTCTGAGGCTTACTGTCGCTTCCGACCTGCGGGCCGCCATGCAATCCCAACTTGCGCTAGCGACGGTCTCCGGGGCGCTCCGGAACCTGGCGTTGGAACTGATTCGCGTCGCGAACGACCTTCGCCTGCTTGCCAGCGGACCTGTCACCGGCATCCACGAGCTGATCCTTCCTCCGGTACAGCCAGGCTCAAGCATTATGCCGGGTAAAGTAAATCCGGCTATTCCTGAGATGCTGGATATGGTGGCCTTCCAAGTAATCGGTTGTGACGCGGTGGTGGCGCTCGCGGTGCAGGCGGGCCAATTGGAGCTGAACGTAATGATGCCCGCCATGGCATGGAACATTCTGCACGCCATTGAGATTCTCAAGAACGCCTGCCGGGTTGGGGCCGAACGTTGCGTTCTAGGCATCCAAGCGAATCGGGACGTCTGCGAGGGCTATGCTTTTCGGACTCCGGGCCTCGCGACCGCGCTGAACCCGATTCTCGGCTACGATCGCGCTGCGCTGGTGGTGAAAAGAGCCCTCGCCTCAGGGAAGACGATTCCCGCCATTTGCCTGGAGGAAAAGCTTCTAACCCAGAACGATCTGGATCGCCTGCTTGATCCTCGCCGGATGACTGAACCGGGAGTAAAGTGGAAAACCGGAAAAGCGCCAAGGAGCGCTCGACCGAGACCTGCAAGATCGCAAACCTAAATACCTGGGTGGGTGGCGCATACATTGATTTTGATGTATGCGCCGTGATCGGCTTCCATGCGGCCCTCTTCACGCCGTTCGGTCCATCGCCAGGATCGACGCGTCTTCCCGATAGGAGAAGCTCAACTCGACGACGGCCAGTTCGCCTGGCTGCCCAACCAAATCGCGCTTCACGGGATCGTTGTGCATGTGATTCAGCTTCGTCTCGCTCCAAATGTTCATGTATTCCGTTTCCCCTGCCGCATGCGGTAATGCGCGTGGTGATGGACGGTTGAGTGCAACTGAAACCTCCTCAACATCCTCTGGTACCAGGCGAAGACTGTATTTCGGTCTATACTGCGGAGAGTGAAGTTGGCCGTGCCTTCCACCAGCTTTTACATGATTTGGGGAAGAATTCGCGAGGTCGCCAGGCCAGATCAGCAGATGCCAATGCTCCGGCCCTCAGTAGGTAGCCGAGAGGTCACAACTCGGCGCGGAGCTCGCAGAGCATTTGGGTGAACTCGAAATGGCATGCCCATGGTCCCGTAGCGCAGAGGTGCGCGCTGTTTTGCGTTCCTCTGCGGCTTCTCCATACCGAGGCGGTCAAAAGGAACCTGCGTTCGGTCCGCCGTTCGGCGATCACTGTGCCCAGGTAGCGAGTTCTGAATCTGGAAGGTGCCGCCGCCTGGCAAGACTCGGCGGGTGATGAAGAACCAGCGATCCGACAGCGCCAGGCGCCGAAGCCGCGACATGCGCGTGATTAGAACCTTCCGGAGCCACAGAATTCGACAAGCCGCAGAGGAACGCAAAAAGCGCGCACCTCTGCGCTACTTGCTCATGGATAGCAGGCCGATGGCGGCTTGGAGCCGGCTGGCAGCTCCGCTCTGGAACTCTGCGCTGATTCATCCGGGACGACTCTGACAAGGAATGTAAATCCGGCTAACCGTGGCTCGTTTTGTTGATCCTTACGTGGATTCCATTTCACGTCAGCAAAGCGCAGCGTGAGGAGCATCCCCCGGAGCTTAAAGCGTCGGTCGGTGCTGTACTCCGGGTATTTGAGACATTCCCCTCGAAGCTGGGCCGCACGCATCCTGCCCCGATTCCACCAGTCCGTACTCAGCTCCTTCTTGTTGTCCGCGGCCAGCAGATTGCCGCTCGTGCGAGTTGTCCCTTTCACCGCGAACAGCGCGCACTGGAAATCCCCTGAGAAGTTCATCTCAGATTCGTCTTCATAGTTCCCGTTGTGGCATTCCAGTTTGTAGACCGGAGCGCCGTCTCTGTCCTTGATGAAGGCTGTGAACGGAGTATCCGCATTGTCCTGTCCGGGATTGATGAAAACCTTTTTTCCCCCCAGCGGTCGGATGACCGGCCATTTACTTGCCTGGGCGAAAAGATTCACCGCAGACGCGAGAACGAAAACAAGGGAACAGATTTTAAGTGTTGTCTTCATTGCGGCACCTGCACAGTCCCCGCTGGGCAGCCGACGGCGCTGGGAGTCGCAATCGTTACGGCAGTAGTTCCAAAGTCCTGTGACGACCCCGGCAACTCCAGGATCAGTTTTCCAGGATTCAGCTGCATCAGGTCCGTTTGGACATTTGAGCCTGGTGGGAAGCCCGGCGGCGGCGCTCCACCCATCACGTCAACAATCCCTGTGAACGAATAATTGACGTTCGGGAACACCCCGCTGGTTTGATTGAGAAACGGTCGTAGGAATGCCTTACTCGGCCCCCATTGGCTCGGAATGACAGCGGCCCCATTCGCGGTCACCGGGAAATTGCCAACGCTCGGCCCGGAGAATCCGCCCGGATGCCCAATGGTTGCTGAGTTACCCTGTAGAACCCTTGCCGATCCACTGCATTTCACAGTGCCGTTATTTGGGGCCTGGCCTGGCTGAGCAAGAATCTGAAGCTGCGGCCAGGTGACGAGCTTGATTGGCGGGACGAGGGGATTGTGGACGACAGCGGGCGATGTCGGCGCGTGCTCGGCGGCACCGTACGAAGCGACGTTGATTATCTCTATCGTGTTCCCGCCGCTTTGCGTGGTGGTTGTGCAATACCCCGGCTGACCATCGATGGTGCACGCGTTCGCCTCCAGGCCCAGCGGGTCGGTGAGGGTCGTCGGGTTATTCAGCGCGTAGCTATGGCGGCTCTGGGACTGCATAGGTTACGTCGTGTGGGCGTCTATCGTAGCCATGGCCTGCTGGAGTCTACCAAGACCTGAGACTCAAAGTAATCTTAAGCGCAGTCGCCCGTAACCGTAATTGCTTGGGATCCCCTTGCCAGTTCGTTAGCTGAACCATGTAGAGTCCTTTGGCCGTTGTGCAGTAATAGGATGTGATCGTCTGATAGGTTCCTGGCCCTACTTCCCACTCTGAGATGACCTCCGCGATGTCCAGGCATCCTTCGTGATGCTTGTGGAAGCCCCTAACTTCGCGTTTCTGGAGCTGCGTTTCGGAT
>JBOGJS010000173.1:0-13991 GCA_050745365.1 Terriglobia bacterium | reverse complement strand
CGGTGGCGGGATTCAGAAGGTGGAATCATCGGCGGGAATGTCCGGATTGGCTTCAACGGCGCGGTCGAGCTTGGCGATCCGAATGGCACGGACTTCCCACGCCGTGAATTTCAGCGTGGCGCCGCCTTTGTTGCCGTTGACTGGCTTTTCGACTTCGCGCGAGCGCAGGTAGCCGGTGATGTGGACGTGCGCGCCCTTCTTCAGGCTGGCTGCGAATTCAGCGACAGCGCCGAAGCCGGTGACGCGATGCCAATCAGTGCGAGACTGCCACTCGCCCTGAGCGTCTTTCCAGGACCGCTTGGTGGCAAGTGAAAGAACGGTGAACGCAGCGCCGTCCTTGGTTGTCCGATTCTCGGCATCAGCTCCGAGAAAGCCCATGATGTCTACGGTGTTCTGGTACATTTTTGAATCCTCCGTTTTCTGCTCCCGTTTCTCGCGGGGCACCCAGAAAGCGAGAGGGTCCTGCTCCCAAGGCGGCTTTTGTGGAGGAACCAAAAGAATCTCGTCTAGCGGCTTGAAGCATCCTCTGGCCGTTTTTGAACCATCCTTTCGCCGCTGGATTGTTTTGGAGGGGCCGCAACCCGAAGGGGCGGCAAAGCCGAAAGCCGAGCATGCGTCCGCCGGGCGCAGGAAAGACCCCGAGCCGTGCCCGCGAGAAAAAGGGACAGAACGGAGGAGCGTACCAGAACGCGGAGGTTGGGCTTCGAGGCGAGCGAAGAGAGGCGGAAGATTACCGGGACGGCTTCAAACAGCGGCCCTGAGCGGAGCCAAGCGGTCTGAGATGTTGGGCGAGCGACAGTCTCAATGGCAGCATGAGTTAGGACAGCACGACGCGGAGCGCCTGTCGCAAAGGCAACGGACGACTTCATTATCGACGCGCGAGTTGTGGGCTGTCACCGGCCAATTCAGCGCCACACGGCGGCGATCGGGTCCGCGCATGAGGACGGCACCGTCCGTGCCGTCTCCTTCCACCATTTCCACCGACGATCTCACCTCCTCCCGCCGCTGGCCTGACGGGGGAGCCGCAAAAAATCTCGCTTGTATCGCCTGATTTTTTCGGGGGGACCGTCACCCGGAGGGCGGCGGAGCCGGGGCAGAGCTTGCGTCGGCAGGGCGGAGGGGTATTCACTCGCCTGCCGTGCCCGCGAGAACAGGCGCGAAAAGGAGACCTGACCGAGCCAGTTAAACCAGGAGGCAGACCGAAGGCATTACGGAAGCGCAGCCCGCAGTGGGCCTTAATTAAGGTCGTTTGGTTGTCTAGCCAGCCCGCGCAAGGGTCGTCCCATCTCGACGTGCCAGCGAAAACACGGAAGGTCAAGAATCCAGAGCCGCGGACGGAATCAAGGCAGATAGGAGGCGAAGGTCAGAGGGGGGCGAGACGGAGGCATTAAGAGCGGGGGCTTTTACTCGAGTGATAAAGCGTGTTAGTCTGTGCCCACTATGACCAGTGAGGTCGCAGTCACGATCGCCATCGGTATCTTTACGGTTCTGGCGATTATAGTAGGTCCCATTATAGCTTTGAAAGTTCAACGGCGAGCGGATGAAGCCAGAGAAACGAGGGGCCGAAAGCTTCTCATTTTCAAAACCTTGATGTCGAATCGCGCGACACGCCTGAATCCAAATTTTGTTCAAGCACTCAACATGATCGACATTGAGTTTACGGATAAATCCGAAAAGGAAGTTCGGGATGCGTGGAAGGAACTGCAAGACCATTACAGTGACTGGGGAGCGAAACCCCCACAGCAGCGACAGGGCGACGATAAGGCGGACGGCGAGAGGGCTGGAGGCCTGCTAGCGGAGCTCTTGGTGAAGATGGGTAAGACTCTTGGGTACGATTTCGATAAGGTATTTATCAAGAAGGCGTGCTACTACTCCGAGGGGCCAGGAAACATTGAGGCGGAGCAACATGCCTTGCGCAGGGCGGTGCTTAATCTTTTCACAGGCCAAGGAGCAAAGTTACCAGTGGCTGTTTTCACGCAGGACTTCCAGCCTTTGTCAGTCACACGTGCTTCCACTGAGCCTGCGTCAATACAGCCCAGCGTGGGTACTGTCGACTGAGGCAATCCCCAACAGTTGCGGCCCCCAAAGGAGCCCGGAGACGGGCAGGAAGAAAGCTAAGTGTCAGAGGTCGGCTTTTTTGGTGAGCCGCACTGCGATGCTAGCACCGGATTTCCCAACAACCGCCATAGCTCCCTGAATGTTTCGGTCATCGAAGGGTGCTTGAATCTCAACTTCGAAATCTCCAGTGATCCCGAGCACGCTTGGGATATCGGGCAAGAAGTTAGCAATGCGTACGCGAGCAGTTAACCAGCCGTCTTGCGTGGAGTACGCACCCTCGTAAGTGTACACATTATCTCCTCCCAAGATCCCGCCATTGACGAAGACTGCTACCCCAGCCCCGTTGCCTTGCAAACCTTCGTACTGAACGACCCACAAGCCCTCTATCATTTGGTCCTCCGCCTTCGGCACTTCTGGAACGAAGCCGTATTCTCACATAGAAGGAGTTGAATCGGCCTCGAAGAAATCGGGTGCAACGAGGTGGGCGCCGGCGAAGAGCAGCGGGCCGGGGCGGTTGCTGAACGTAAAAACGCGCTTGCCGGATTTGAGCAGGTCGAGCGCGAGGGCTTCGGTCTTGCTGCCCGGCGCGGCGTAGGGAATAAGCATCTCGTCGGAAATCGCAGCGACGAAGCGATTGCGCTCAGCGGCGAGTGCGGCTGTCGCGCGCTTATCCTTCTCACGAAAAGGAGAAAGCAGCAGCAATCGCCCGGCATTGATGGCCTTTTGCCACTCCCTGGGCAGCCGCGAATTGCTCAGCCGGTGCGCTTGGACGATGATGACGGGACCTCGGCCACGAAGCAGAATCGGCAGGCAGTCGTTCTCAATGGGCGAATGAAAGCCGCTTACGATGGCGATGCCTGACTCCCGAACCAGCCGGGCAAAATCATAGGTCTTCAGAATTACGTCGCCGGGGCACTTCTGAGAGCACACCAGGGCCAGTTTCCTGCGGCCGAGCAAGCTTTCATCGCCGAACGCTTCAACCTCACCGGCGCCGGTTACAACTCGTTGCGACTTGCGCACTCTTTTATGTGAAGTTGGGCGTGCAGTATCCAAGGCGAAACCGGCCAGCGCGCCGGGGCGCAACCTAAATCTTCCCCGGTCACGGCATATTCAACTATTCAATTGTTTTCGCCCAAAGCGATTTCCTGGCGTTGCGCCAGGGCCTCGTTCACCGCCATCGTTGCAGCTTCGTTTCAGCGAATCTCAATTACCCGGTCACCCGCTTCGAGGGACGCCTGGATGCGGGGCCAAAGGCGCTCGAACTGTGCAAGCAGGCTTGGGGTCCGGCAATTTCCCAAACGGACCCATATCACCCCGCCTGATTGCGGTTGCCTGTTCGCCAGGTGAAGGAAATCCTCGTCTTTCGAGACCACGATTCGTCCACTCTCGCACGCATACCGCCAGATCTCAGCGTCAAGCGCCGAACCGAGCCCGACTTCCATGACGTGGACACAATCGCAGCCCAGAGAAGCAACAAATCGGGACAGCGCTCTGGGGAGCTGGTTGTCAACAAGGAATTTCACGAGGTTGCAAGCACAATGTGGTCGGCCTGGCGGGCGGCGTACTCAATGGCGGCGAGAATGTCTTCCCTCTCCAGGAACGGGTAGTCCGTGAGGATCTCTTCATAAGAAGCTCCCGCCGCCAGCAAATCGAGGAGGTCCGAGACGCGCATACGAAGACCGCGGATGCATGGCCTTCCACCGCACTTGCCCTCTTCCACCGTGATCCTTTTCAACCGCTCGATGCTCATTGGCTTAGACTCTATGTTATCCGCTGGATGATTGCAACTCGTCATTGGCCCAGGAAGAGGCGTGCCTCGCTCCCAGCCAGGCGAAATCGTAGGTCTCCAGAGGCAGCGCGCCGGGGCATCTCTGGGAGTAGATAAGGGCTAACTTCTTGCGACTGAGTATACCGGCGTTGCCGGATGCGTCAGTTTTCCCACTGTTCACGTCAACCCACAGCCGTTTCATGTGCTTGGTCGGCGGCTTGAATCATCGCTTGGCCGCTGGATTGTTTTGGAGGGCCGCAACCCGGAGGGATCCCGCACATCGGGAGAAGCCGAGCGTGCGTCCGCCGGGCGCAGGAAAGACCCCGAAGCGATGCCCGGGAGAACAAGGGAGCAAACGGATGGTTGAGTGCCAGAATACCGGACAGGCTACGAGTGCCGTAAGCCAGAGTTGAAGGATACACGGAGCGCGTCAATTAACCACCGAGCACGCCGACCCACAAGAGCGCCGGTCACCATGGCAATCGCGGCCTGCGAGCCTGCGATGGGAAACGGGCCGGCTGCAGGGCGGGGCCGCAAGCCTCGCGCCCAACCTGAAGGTCGGGGTCAGTATTGATCCTCGTGACGAAGCGGCTGAGAGATGGCACTCGGAAGCAGCGGGTGCGGGCGCGCGCGAGCAACGAATATTCGTCAGACAATCATGCTAAACTCCGCTGTTAATGGCTGAAGACCTCTATCGGCTTGACCTCCAGCGCGTATCTAGCACCGAGCTTTATGACGCAGTGGAAAGCTTCACCTCTGTAAAGTTGCCGCCGGACCAACGGCCGCAAGAGGGGTACCTTCTTGACTTTAAGGAGGACTGGAGCGGCCGAGCACTCCAAACAGTAGCCGCGTTTGCGAACACCTTCGGAGGGATTCTTCTCCTCGGGGTATCGGAACAAAACGCCCGCCCTAACGCGATAGTCGGCGTTCCCTATCGGGGTGAGCTCAAGCTCCGAATCGGAAGCGTGATTTCGGCCAATCTCGTGCCGTGTCCCGTTTTCGAAATCGGCGAGTGCTCTCTGCCGAGTGACGCCAACCTGAAGGTCTGCGTCGTCCGAGTCAAGGAGAGCTCAGAAATCTGCCTTATCACGAAAAAAGGAGAACGTCCCGTCCGGGTGCGCGTGGAAAACCAGTCGTTGGAAGCGGATGCTAGTCAATTGACAGCATTAATCCAGCGGAACCAATCAAAGCAGGCTTTCGATGGGCGGGTGAACCAAATCTATGAGGCCTGGTCCTCGGGCTTGTATGTAACAAAGGTATACAAGGAGCGCCCAACCCAGAGGGTAAGAAGCGACACCCAGCTTTGGGCGGCGTCTTTTCCGGTGGCACATCCTGAAATAGAAACGGATCTTGCTGGCGAAAAGAAGTTTTTCTCAGTGATCGAAAAGCATTTTCGCAATTTCGGGATCGAGGATGAGCGAACGGAACCCGGTCCACGCGCAAGAAAATCGTATCAGATCCACCGCCTCATCCTGAGCCATGACTTTGAACGCGTTTGGCAGTTTGACTCATCTGGAAGTTTCGGACTCGCCAGCCAAACGGCATGGCCCGATGGGGCGGGTGGCCTCATCTGGAGCTTATACGATCTCGTGATAGATTTAGTGTCATTGTTACGAGCATCGAGGGAGTTTTGGGAGAGTTTTGGCTACTTCGGCAGTGCACGGCTTGTAGTCCAGCTCGGCATTAACAATCTCAGGTTGTACTACGATCACGCGGGTTTTCATCCCATTCTGTACGCCAACCGGTTCAGCTCTTCCAGCCCTTTGGCCCGCGCCGTATTCGCGATATCTCCAACACCCACCGAGGGCAAGCCTACGGTAGATCTGAACGTCGCCTTCCACGAAGGCGAGGCTTTTGTGGTTTCCCGAATCGTCAATCAACTTATGCGAGCTTTGGGGCACGGGGCCGAGATCGAGGCGCTCGAACGATCAATAACCGGCATTGTGCCACCCGCACCGAGCTGACGGGCTTTGTGGCGGGTTATGGCAACAATGCGGAACAAGTTTAGCTTGCGCCAATGAAAATCTGAAATTCGGTGATGCAATTCTGAAGTTCTCCGATCAGACAGGCTGTGGTGAGGCAGCAGGACGTTTTGAGCCTAGCTCCGAAAGCAGCCAATTCAACTCGGCCCGCGCGCGATTCGTCAGTCCAGTGTAGGAACCGATCTGAACGCCTGCGGGCGGATTCAAATCCATGCGGCGATCGTGATCGCCTCCGATTACATAAACTTGGATTGGGTTGAGCCTGGAAGCCAAATCATCGCGGTACTCTTCGGCTTGGTTAACGTCTTTACGGCCAATCAGGTGGGAAGGTCGCTTAAATTCGACGAGGGTGTAGCGTTGCCCGAGTTGGCTGATGAGCAGTAAGTCCGGCCGCTTCGCCGCGCGCGCTCCTGTGAATTTCTCATTCGCATACTGCTCGATAACAGTCGCCAAGGTTTGATTCGACGTCATCAGAGCGAATTCAGGGCCGAACACCCATAGGTTTGCTTCAAGGGCTCGGTGAACCATGACCTCCGTGGTAGCTGGGTTTGAAATTAGTTCGTCAAGCATTTTGAGGAATTCGAGCCGGCTGGATGCCTGTTGTGGAATGAGGCTGAGTTCCAAAAGGCCGAAATCTGCCAGCGCATCGGCGAAACCAGCAACATCGCTCTTGCTCGCTTCGTAGATTTTTTGCAGGACCGCGCGGTACTCATCGCGCTCGAGGGCATCCAGAACAACCGAAATGATAGGTCGGACGCGATCCTCCGGTTCGCCATAAAACCTGTTCATAATCCGCTGAATCGCCAGTTCAGCGAAACGGCGCCTGTGTTCAGGAAGCTTCTCCAACGTACGGTGGATTTCTTGCTGCAGCCTTGCGCGCGCGAGGCTCATCTCCCGTTGGCAAGTAGCATTCAGATGAGCGCGGACCCGCTCGCGCACCCAGGTCTGGACTTGCTGAAATCCCTTGCTGTTCTCGATGATTGCGCCCCAATCTGCCGTCACGTCGTTAGTGAGCCCGTCAGCTTCAATCTCTCCATAGAGTCGCTTTAGAACGGCGGAGGGAATGTCTGGTACAGTGTCAAGCCCGAGGAAAGTGGGATCACCGATTATCTTGCCACCAACTCGAACCACGAGACCGGGCGAGCGGACTCGCCGCTTGGGATCCGTTATGGTGAAGATAGCGCGGACTTCACCAACGTCAGGCAGGTTACCTACTTCTTTCGATGTCTCGCCCGGAAGATCGTCCACTGTGACCAGGCTTCCATTCACAAATATACGAAAGCCATCTTCGCGGCCGTACTCCAAGACAAGCATTTGCTTGAGCCGCTCGGCCGAAGGGAACGTCAGGTTCTGATGAAGTTGGGAGAGCGAAATCCTCGTCCCGTGATTCGAGCTATCGCAGTCGATAATTTCGAGCGGTAATTCTACAACCTCAAGATCGACGGCGGCGTTTTGTAAATCGGCTCGTGCGATTGTGAGCCGGCTATTCTTTCCATGAGCCCGAGTATCAACGACCATCAGATCGGCCACAACGAGTCCAGCGAATTTACCTATCCCTTTTCTACCTTTCACAATCCTACGCTTACCGTGTGTGCGGTCGCCTTTCGATGCCTGCCGGTCTCGCGCAATACGCAAATACTCCTGGCGGAGCTCGCCTGGCGTCATTCCAGTCCCGTCGTCCTCAATTTCGATCGGATCAAGGGTCATCGGGTCGGGAAGGCGGACACGCACAGTCTCCGCGTCTGCGTCCCACGCGTTGTCGATCAGTTCCTTAATGGCATGCTCGGTCGATCGGTAGGTTTCGCCGAGGAGGGCAGCCAGCCTGGGATCAACTTCAAAATTCGCGTGCGCCATAATGATTTAGATCGTCACCGAGCCCACACCTGCGGTCGGGGGCAAGAGCTTGTTCTGCGCAGCATGGTCTCAAACCTCTCCTTTGAACGCCTTGTCGAGCACAGAGGGAAGAAAGGCGTCGAGTTCGGCAGTGGAATCCGACTGGAGGCGTTTCAGGGCATCAACTTTGCCCCGGAGTTCGTCCAGATGAGCAACGATGCGGGACTGCTCGCTCAGGGATGGGAGCACAAATCTGAACTGTCGAAGTGCGCCGATGTTTAGGTGCGGTGAGGCCGAGCCCTTCGAGAGCGGGAGTATTTGGTCCCTGTAAACCGCCGGGGAGAGGATCTGGTAGAGCAAAAATCTGGGCTGAACGCGCGAGACGTCTGGCCGAAGCATCATGACCCTCTGCCCAAGGCTGAACCTCTGACCCGACTCCACGATGCCAGCCTTGCCCGTCCCCCCGCCCTCTCGTACCAAAACGATGTCGTCCGTTTTGGGTGCTCCCCGCACCGTTCTTCGAGCATATTCTTCTGCAGTGGTTCTGAGCGCCGTGTCGAGGTTTATCACTCCCCAGCCAACGTCGGGCGAGCGGACACAGGGTACACCGGTCTCCGCATACACGGGGTTCGAATGGAGATTGTCGATGATGTCTGCACAAATGCTTTCGAGATTCACTGTTTCGAACCGTTCGGTGGCAAACACGTTGCGCATGGCCCCGCTTATTACCGCTTGCGCTTCAAGCAGGGATGCGCGGCGAAGGCCGCGAGCCTCCTCGATCTTGGCTGCGAGGGCCTCAATCCTCGCCACAACGCGCTGCTGCTCCCGCAAAGGCGGAAGAGGGATTTTGATCTCAAGGAACTTTTCGGGCCGTATCCGGTTTTTTCCGCTGGTGCCACGGGATTTCTCGTCACATTGCTCCCAGCAGGTGGGCATCTTAGTAAACCAGTGGAACCATTTAGCATCGAGTTTGTCAGGGGCCGGTACGAATGTCGGGAATTCTGAAGAAACGTAGCAACCTGCTAGTTCGGGGGGTACAACAGCCACACTTCCATTGCGTGCCCAAATCTTATTCACAAGTATGTCGCCGCGCTCCAGGCGAGAAAGAAATGCGTATTTAGTAGCGCTACCGTCCAATGGCTCGCGTTCGTACGCGCCTTGTCCCCACAGCCGTACGCCCGCCTGACGGTACACCGTCCCCGGCAAGGGAGCCTCAACCCGTTCGACGCGCTCGGCGGCCTCGCCAAGCGGCGCCACTGGCCAGGGGCCGGTCATCGGGACCCCCGGCCGCGGTTGTGAGCCTCGACCGCGCGCGAAACTAGCGTGGGTTCTTCGTTGGCGGCGCTGGCTCGCCCCGCCGGAGAACCATCTTCCGGCGATGCTGCCAGGATTGCTTTAATCTCGCCCATTAGCTCCGATATGCGCTGTTCCTTCTTCAAAATGTCGTCCGCCAGTTGCTCGGGCGGCAGGTGCTCAAAATCCTGTTTGGCATTGGGATTTTTGATGTCTAGGTTGGCCGAAGTCAACGCACCGCTCTCGCCGTACTTCAGGACGTCTTTGGCGGAAACCTTCTAGGCGCGCTCGTTGGCCTCCCGCTTGTTCCACCAAGTGAGGCAGCCGGCGAATTCCTCAAGCTGCATGGGCTGCGTTTTGGTGTAGTTTTTGCGCCCTTCGGGCAAGGGCTGCTCGTAATACCAGATTTCCTGGGTTGGCCCGGAGCGGTCAAAGAAAAGCAGGTTCGTGGGAATGCTGGTGTAAGGCGAAAACACGCCATTGGGAAGGCGGACGATGGTGTGAAGGTTGAACTCTTTCAGCAACTCCTCTTTGATGCGGGCGCACACGCCGTCGCCAAAAAGCACGCCGTTCGGCACAACCATCCCGCAGCGGCCGGGTTTGCCTCCCGCTCCCGGCCGCCGCAGCTTCCGCATGATGAGCTGAAGAAACAGCAAAGCCGTCTCGGACGTACGCTTATCTTCGGGGAAATTGGAGCGGATGCCATATTCTTCCTCGCCCCCGAACGGCGGGTTGGTCACGATCACGTCCACGCGGTCGCGGTCCCCGATCTCGCGCAGCGGTTTATCGAGTGCGTTATGCGATTCGATATGGGGATATTCGAGACCGTGTAAGAGCAGGTTCATCTGGCAGAGAAGATACGGCAGCGGCTTCGGCTCGATCCCGAACAGCGTCTCCCGCTGAAGGCGCTTAAAATCTTCGGTGGTCTTCGCCTGCTTCTTGAGGTGTTCGAACGATGCTGCGAGAAATCCTCCGGTGCCGGCGGCCGGATCAAGTACAGTTTCACCCAGGCGCGGGTCAACTACTGTCACGATGAATTTCACCACCGGCCGAGGCGTATAAAACTCCCCATTTTCTCCCGCCGCATCCCGCATTTCCTTCAGCATGGATTCGTAGAACTGGCCGAGCGTGTAAATCTCATCGCGGGACGTGAAATGAATTCCGTTCACCTTATTGAGCACGTCCCGTAAAAGATAGCCGCTGATCATGCGGTTGACGATGCCTTCGAAAACCTTGGCAATCACGTCGCGCCGGTCGCCGTTGGCGCTTTGCAGGCTCCGCAGATATGCGAACAGACCCGGCCCGCGCGTACCGTCCGGCCGCGTGGCCTCGTCCTGGTTGATAAAGGCAAGGAGCTCGGGACCGGTGGTGCCATCCGCTTTGGCGGCCCAATCGCGCCAGCGGTATGGCGGCTCAATCGCGCGCCGAAACCGCTTCCCGGCGATGGCTGCTTCCTGCTCGCGCACCTGCTCCATGTCATCCAGAAATTTGAGGAACATGATCCACGTGAGCATCGGCAGCCGATCGAGGTCGGTCGTCAGCCCCTTGTCCTTGCGCATGATGTCGCGGCAGGACTTAATCAGGCTGGCGAGTTGCTGGGCGGTGGATTGGGCCAAGACCGTTCGGGAGGTTTTATTGCGGGTCATAGATCCTTTCAGTCAGGTTGCGGATTGAGAAGGGCTAGAGCGCGACGCACCGCCGGAACGATGATTGGTCCCCAGTCGCGGACAAGCCACCCGCGTGAAGGATGTCGGAGTGAAAGAATCACCGTCGAGCAGTCTGCGCCGCGCCACATAATCCTGCTAACGTGCTCGTCGGATGTATCCGTCCACTCGCCGCGTTGACATGCCTCCGTTTTAAAATCCACTTGGATGTGGCCTGAGCGCCGGTTCCGTCCTTGCAATACAATTACATCTGGCCGCAGCAGTTGTACTTCACTGAACAGTAGAGATATGCAATCTGATACTCTGTTGCCTCGGTTGAAAGCCATTCCGCCCGTTGCCTTGCTACACCTCACAGCGTTAGCCTGTGCAAAGTGGAGGAGAGTGCATTCGCTCTCGGGCTTTCGCGCGCATCTTGCTTGGCAGTGCTCGGCGCAATCGGAGCCGAAGATTAACCCGCTCACCCGAATACAACCTTGATAATGAAAGTTCCATTCTGTGCCGCCCTCACGGTAGTTAATAATTCCGCGCCGCCTCTCCGCCGCGGATTCTGTCCTGCGGCCGTTGCCGTGGTCAAGGCCGACAATGAGAAGGCGGACGCAACTATCACACCCGTACCTGGGGCCGAGGTATGTGTGGCAGTAAAAGCCCGCGTGCTCACACGGGTCGCAGTGGCCAGTGCCGTCAAGTTTTGCGAGCAGTTCGCTATTCTCGCCACACATGGGGAGGCTGTCCTCGCCGCCGTTGAAGGCCTTATTACGGTGCGTACAGGGAGGCCTGCATTTCGTTGACGGCGCCGCGCAGATTCTCCGCGCCGCCAAACATGTCTGCAATCTCGACCACTGTACCCCTCTCCGAGATTGGCGGCAGCTTGAGAATGTCGGGAATCTTGAACTCGGCGGTTCCGTATTCGATGTACTTGTCGAGAATGTCATTCAAAACTTGCTGAGCCGGTTTGTTGTAGCGTTCAAAGAAGTCGGTACGCTCTTTTCGCAGCCGCTCGGCGCGCTCGCGGCGGGTGCGGAGCGGCGCGCTGAATGCGACGTGGCAGAGCACATCGAACGGGTCGGCGTCCGGCTGCTTGGCGGCTTTCATCAGTTCATCCAGAGAGATACCTCGCTCTTCGAGAGCCGCGAGCACGGCGTCCCGCTCCTGGGCATTGGTCCACCTGGAGCGAAGCTCGGCGGCCGAGGGGATCATGCTGCGGACTTTTTCCGCAGTGTAGTCCGTGTAGTTTACCACCCGTAGCTGTTTGCCATCAGCATCAAGTTCATGGACAATGTGCGCGGCAATTTCAACGATTCCATTGTCTACGTAGAACTTGCGCGGAGGCTGCGCGCCGTCATCATCCGGCAGCGAGGGAGGTAGGGTGTCGATGATCGCAGGCTCCTGCTCTTCGGACCCCTCGTCCTCGGAAAGGATGGTCGGTTCGCCTACGGTTTCGCCTGCCTGGTTCATCTCCTCTTCAGTCAGGAACGCAGGTTCGCCGTCGAAATCGGGATCGGCAAATAACTGCGTGGCGCTGCCCGTGTAATCGAGGATATTGAAGTAGAACTTGCCGTAGTCATCGCGCACGCGCGTGCCGCGACCGATGATCTGTTTGAACTCGGTCATGGAGTTGATGACCCGCGCAATGACGATGTTCTTGCAAGTTGGCACGTCTACACCGGTTGAGAGCAACTGTGAGGTGGTCACAATTGTGGGTGTGGTGGTCTCAAGCTCCATGAACCGGTCGAGATATCCCCTGCCGGTTTTCCCCTCGTCAGATGTAATGCGCACCACGTAGTCCGGGTACTTCATCACCAAGTCAGAGTTTAGATTGTTGATTGCTTTGCGCATCTCCTCAGCATGTTCCTGATCAACGCAGAAGATAATAGTCTTGGCAAAGCGGTCGCCGCTCTTAGTAAGGAAGCTGGTGAGGTTGCGCGCGATGGCCTCGGTTCTCGGTTTCAAGGCCAGCGACCGTTCAAAGTCGCGGGTGCCGTATTCATCGTCGGGAATCTCGCGCCCGAAGCGGTCCAATTCTCCCGCCGTGGGGCGCCAGCCTGCCGCGTCCGCCGTGGTCACAATGCGGTGAACGCGATAGGGCGCGAGGAAGCCGTCATCAATGCCCTGCTTGAGGCTGTAAATGTAGAGGGGATTCCCAAAGTAGCCGTATGTGTCGCGGTTGTCGTTACGAAGCGGCGTCGCCGTCATGCCGAGTTGATACGCTGGTTCGTAGTATTCGAGGATTTCGCGCCAGTTGCTCTCCTCGCTGGCGCTGCCCCGATGACATTCGTCCACAATAACCAGGTCGAAAAAGTCAGGAGCGTAATCCCGGTAAAGACCAGGCCGCCGTTCATCACGCGCGATGGCCTGATAGGTGGCAAAGTACATTTCTCGGCTCTTCACAGCTTCGCCTTCGATCTTATGGCGGGCATCGCCGAACGGCGGGAAAATCTTGTCCTTCGGATCATCCACCAGAATATTGCGGTCTGCGAGATAAAGAATCCGTGGGCGACGGTACTCACCAGTCCGGTTCCACCGCGAATTCCAAAGCTTCCAGCAGATTTGAAACGCGATGACGGTCTTGCCGGTGCCGGAGGCCAGGGTCAAAAGGCTGCGGCGATGTCCTTGGAGGATGGCTTGAACGGCGCGGTTGATGGCAATTTCCTGGTAGTAGCGGGGTGATTTGCCGGAAAGGTGATAGTAGGGGGAAAGAAGCCGGGGAACAACTTCGTCCGAAATGCCTTCATGTTGTCGCAAACGGGTCCATAGATCATCGGGGGAAGGAAAAGTCTCAAGGTCGTTGTCTTTGCCAGTCACGTAGTCATGCTCGACTATCTCGTGCCCGTTCGATCCGTAAGCAAACTTCAGGCCGAGCATTTCCGCGTATTCTTTTCCCTGTTGCAGTCCATCTCCAGCTTTCTTGTAACTGGCTTTGGCTTCCACTACCGCCACTGCGAAATCCCGCGAATAGCGAAGAAGATAATCTGCCCGCTTTTGTCGGCGGCGAATCGCGCGTTCACCAATAACCACGATGCGGCCATCCGTGAAGGTACGCTGCTCGCTGATCTGTTCGTCCGTCCAGCCTGCCGCGTAGAGCTTCGGCAGGACGTACTTGCGGCATGTGTCTGCTTCGGTGTCAGGGGGCATCGGGCTACCTGGAAACGGGTGGGTATTATATGGCGATTTCCCCTCTGCCGCTACGCGAATAGGATACCAAATTTGTTCGGAGAAACAGGATTATAGCGGAATCCTCAGAATCCGGTCGGCCTATTCTTCGCCGCGCTTGCCGGCGTTGCCGGGGCTGAGACATGAAACACGATTCATACTGTCTTCGTCCAAAGCTTTTGGAATAGCGCGACGGAGCCTGGGGCGTGGGCCGCGTAATGATTATTGTAGTAGGCATAGACG
>JBOGJS010000172.1:0-36048 GCA_050745365.1 Terriglobia bacterium | reverse complement strand
GCACACGATCTCTTCGACCCCGTCTCTCTTCTCGCAGTTGGCGCAACGGCCGGTATCGAGCAGGCGAACAATAGCTTTGCCGGCTACGGCGGGGGCCCGGCGGGCTACGGAAAACGATTTGCCGCAGCGCTTGGCACTCGCCTCATCAGTGGCTTCGCGAGCCGCGCAGTGTTCCCATCCATCTTTCACCAAGACCCGCGCTATTTCTACCAGGGATCGGGCTCCGTCCGATCCCGGCTTATACATGCTCTGAGCTGGGCCGTGATCGTGCGCGGCGATAACGGACGTGCGATGCCGAATTATTCATCCCTGCTTGGTGACCTGACAGCGGGAGCGCTATCGAATTTGTACTATCCGCCTGCAAATCGAGGAGTAGGCCTGCTCTTCACCAATTTCGGCATCAGTATTGCCGGGCGCGCAGGCGAGGCCGTCGCCGAGGAATTCCTCTTGAAACGCTTCACGACACATGTTCCCGGCAAGCGGAAACCTTAGCGCCGACTTCCCAGCCTATAAGCCGCATGATGTTTGGCCGCTTCAAAACAACGTCCAAAGAAACAGTTGACTTTTATCTCGATATATATAGACTTCAACTTATGAAAAGGATTCGAATTTCAAAAGAAACGTTGTGTGTGCTGGAGCGATTCTTAACGCAGCCAAGCGACTGGCGCTATGGGTACGAGTTGAGCCGTGAAACTGGGTTGAAATCGGGGACGCTTTATCCGATTCTCATGCGCCTGGAAAAGCACTCCTTGTTGGAGGCTCGCTGGGTAATGATGGACGAGGGTGTACCACCCCGGCACACCTACAGGTTGACGCCCGCTGGATTGGAACTGGCCCGCGCGAATTTAGCCGAAGCTCGGCGGAAAGGGCTAATCAGAGAGCCAGTTCTTCACAAAGTGTAGGGGGAAAAAATGGGCTTCCTTCGTCGAGTTGCATCTTGGACTCTCAAGAGGCTGATTCGGGTGGCACCGCCTGATGTCCGTGATTGGGGCCACGCGATGCTGAACGAACTCCCGTATGTGGAGAGCGCGTGGGCGGCCGTTTTATGGGCGGCGGGCAGCGCGATCGTGCTCGCCCGATATGCGCTCGTTCGCCGAGGGCAGGCGATCATGCCGGACGGAGGTCTTTTTGCCCGGAACGTCAGCTTGCGCAAGGTAGCACTAATCGCAAGCGCCGTATACGTACTAGCGGCGCTTCTGTTTTTTGCTGCGCCGCCATTCCGGCAGGGCCTGCGCGTTTCGCTCGCGCCCTGGAAAGCGGTGTTGCACGCGGGGGGTGAGCTTGGCCAGTCGAAGGTCTACGCGGTCGGCAAGCGAGCGGAGGCGCGGCATGATGCTGATGGGCTTGTGTTCGCAGCAGCTCGAGTTTCGAATGCGAGCGAAGCCGCGCGATGGGCAGACGAGGCGGTGCGCATCAACCCCAAGCTCATTTGGGCATACGCCGTTGTGGCGCTGCGCCATCCTGAAATTTCTGAAATTCACCGGTGGATTCCTGCCCTGGAACGTTGGCAGCCGGCCAATGCGCTTTTCCCGTTGATCGCCGCTGAGTCAACCGGTAGCCGGTCGGCTGAAGGCGCCCGAAATTCAGGTGCAGCAGAGGGAGAAAGCGCGCACAGCGGAGGAATGGCGTGGCAGCAAGCGATGGCGGCGGCATTTAAATCGTCGCAGTTCGATGATTACCGCGGCCGTTTGGAGGTGCTCGACCGGAGGGTAATGGGCAAGTACGGATTCAGTGGCCCTGAAGAGGTCATTGCGGGCGAGCAGGGATTGCTGCCGCCACGGTGTTTTGTGGAGGCACGGCGTTACGCGAGATCGCTGCTTGAGTCCGGCGATCGATTAGAGAGAAGAGGCGATGGGCAGAGTGCCGAGGCAAAGTATTGGTCTGTGGCGCGGTTCGGTCAGGCGCTCGCTTGCCAGGCGTGCGGCAACTACGAACGCTGGGCTGGCACGACGCTGCAATGGATGGCCTACCAGCGGCTCGAGGAGGTGGCGGAGAAGCAAGGAAATGCGGGTGAAGCCACCTTGCTTGCTTATCTTGGAAAGAAATTCGATCCAACCACAGGCGACGCTGCGGCCGCTCTTCGGAAATCTGTTTTCGGAGATTACGTCGCCAAGCGCAACGCCTTTGTGCTGCAAATTTCGGCGCTGATGATGCTCATCTTTGCCGGGCTCCTGGCAAGCACTGCTGTTCTCCTCATTGCCGGGTGGCGCTCCCGCAAGAGATCCCGGCGGAGCGCGCGCGGAGTGATGGTCTTTGTCACTTTAACGAGCGCGGTGGGCTTCCTCCTCTCCTCCGCCACCGTGTATCTCACCTATCGGCCTTACTGGTACCTCCTGCAGGGTGAACTTCTCAAGAGCAGCACAGGCGAAAGTAGCGGCATCCGCAGCTTTCTGGCTGCGATTCGCAGGCTCCCTGCCGTTGATCGCGGGATATTGCTGAACCTTCCAGTCTATTTCTGGGCCGCCGTGATTCTTGCCGCAGTCGCGGTGCTGACCCTCATTTTCCTGCGGCATCTTCGGTCGCCTCCGCGGCTCACCGAAGCGCAGCTAAATTCTCGCCGTCAATAAGGCCCTATTTGTCGCGGTAACGCGGTTTGCTGCGATCTGGGGAATTTGTGTCTGAAATCGGGAGAGCAGCCATCAACAAGCACCTTATCGTCGCTTTGCTGTGCGTGAACTTGATCGCCATTTGGCCGGTAAACGTCCACGGGCAAAACACCGCGCCTGAAGCGGAGCTATTCGGAGGTGTCACGAAAGTGTGGGGTAACGCAAATGGCAGCAAGTTCGACGACGGGGGCGGTGAGATTTCAGCTACCGGCTATTTCAATCGTTTTTTCGGCGTGGAAGCGAAGTTTGACAAATTCTCCTATGCGGCTCCCAGCGCTCTCGCGTACGGGAGCCATTTCGGCTTGCTGTTTGGGCCACACTTCGCGTACCACGGCAATAGCTGGATAAACCCCTTGGCGCATATTCTGGTGGGCTTCACGCGTGGCGACGCGATCGGCCCGGCCTTCCAGACGATCAACCATACCGGCTTCACATGGGGCATCGGAGGCGGGGTTGACGTCAAGATCTGGCGATTCCTCTGGCTGCGGCCAATTCAGGCAGACTACCTCCGGGAATCCTTTCCGGGTGATCCCAATCCCCCTTTCCCCTTCTCTCGTGCTCTTGAAAATAATCTTCAGCTCGCCACTGGATTTACGCTGCATTTGGGGCGGCTCCGCTCAGGAGGTGGAAAATGAAAAGAACGATTGTGGCAACACTTCTGGTCCTGGCAGCTCCGGCGCTGCTTTTGGGGCAGCAGTTCCAGCATCAAAGTCCCGGCCAATTGTATGGCTTCTTTGGCCTGGGTTGGGGTCAACAGGCTATCTATAACGGGCCGCCGCCGGTGCCGACCATTCCGCCGAGCCCTCTTCCGACGTCGCACCCCACCATCGAACGCTTTGGCGGCGGTGGGGAATTATTCTTATACAAAGGGCTTGGCGCCGGTCTCGATGTGGGGTATGCGCGCTGCGGACAGTCGGATTGCCAGAACCCTTGGGTCGGGACCGGCGATTTGTCATACCAGTTTGGGCGCAATGCTTCGCGCGGCAAGGTGGACCCATTCGTCCTGGCGGGCTTTGGCGGGTTTTTCCCCACAAGCGCTGGCCGCGGCGTGCCGGTTGGCGATTTCGGCGCCGGCGCCAACGTCTGGTTTTGGCGAAGGACGGCCTTACGCCTGGAGGTCCGGAGCTACATCAATCCAACGAACGGTGGTTACCCCGGATCGTACGAAATCGAATTCCGCGTCGGCTTTACCTTTCGATGATCGGAAGGTGGGATCGCAATTTTTCACCGCGCACAGCCTCGTCGCCTCTTTATAACGACAGTTGTCGAGCGCTCATGTGAGGTGAATTAGTCAAGCCATGCCGAATTCAAAAGTGATGTTTGCGCTGCGTGATGAAGCTCCCTTCGAAGGACTAACCAGCATCCGATGACACGGCGTGCGTGGTCACCCCGCAGAGGATTGCGGAGGGCGGATTGAAACAAGGCATTTTTTGCAGTTGCGCAAAAACAGCTTTGTCGCCCCGCAGAGGATTGCGGAGCGCGGATTGAAACAGATGGACCTATGCGGAACCTATTACAACCGGCGCCGGTCTCCCGATCAACTCGACGAAGGCCGCGCTGGATGCGCTGAACCGCGTCACAAGTAGAAAACCGAAGTTGTTGGAAGGTTCGGGCAGCGTAGCGCTTTGGATCGTGCGCGCATGTCTTGCCGCTGGAGCTGCCGAACATGTGAGTTACGCAAGCCTCGAAGCAGAATAGGGCAAGTCTCACCGTCGCTCATAACCCTAGTCGGGCCTCACCTGCCAATTCCGTTCGACGGCACAGCATTTCTTGAATTTCTCGCCGACCAGCCGAGGTGCCGGCAAATGCTGGACCGCTTGGGTGCGCGCCCAGCCGCTGGTCAAGCTGGAGATTCCACCTCCTGAATGATGCCAACCGCACTCGGCATCGATCGCATTCCCTTCTGATCGCAGACATCACGCAACGATGTCTGCGCCACCCGCGCAATCGGCCAAAACTAATGCCCACGTGTGGAAATTAGGCTAGTCATCCCATTTCTCAGCACTCTGGCTTGGGAAAAGAGGGCTAGTCATCTCATCTCTTGCCGCCCTTGAAAGAAATACAAAGCGCTGGTACCTGGGTACTAGTACCGGCGCGTTATTCATTCCTCAGACACTTCAGACGACAGTTATTGTGTGAGCGATTGCTCAAGAAAGTCTAACGAAGCTGAGGAGTAAATTTACTATGTTAATTGGTGAACGAATCAAGCAACTCCGGGAACAGAAGCGGCTTTCACAGGGAGACATTGAGAAGGCAAG
Organism: Terriglobia bacterium; assembly: GCA_050745365.1. Lineage (GTDB taxonomy): Bacteria > Acidobacteriota > Terriglobia > UBA7540 > UBA7540 > RH2-MAG17b. The sequence goes on along the minus strand of JBOGJS010000172.1, from coordinate 31,184 downwards.
TGGCCTGCTCCGTTGCTACATTTCGCGCGTTGAACACGGGCATACCGTACCGTCTCTGGACACGATGGAAAGGTTTGCGGCGGCGTTGGATGTGCCTCTCTACCGCCTTTTCTATTCGGGCGAGGGGGCTCCTCCCACACCCAATCTGACGGAGCGAAAAGGCCTGGAGGATCTGGCGCAGGAAGAGGGGGAGAAAGGTTCAGAAGCACGATTCCTTCTGAAGCTCCGAACGCTGATGGAGCGGATGGTGGAGACGGATCGAGCTTTCCTGCTGGATTTCGCCAAGAGGCTTGCAGCGCGGTAAAGCTCGCGGGGAGGGGGGAACGGTCAGGCCCGCTCGCCGGCCTTGAAAGTGGTCCACGGGCCGGCGAGCATGTCGCGCAGCAACGGCTCCTGCCAATCGTACTGAGAGTGAGCTTTGAGGAAGGGTTGCACCCGGAAATCCTCGCCGCAAGGGTGACCCCGCCGGGCTACGAACGTAAGCGCTGCCGTCATGCGGCTGTCAGTCACCTTTCCCGTAACTGCCCCGGCGGGATTATAAGGGGGCCAGCCCCAGGACTTTTCACCGGTTGAGGAAAGGTCGCCATGCCCGCACAGCGTGCGCGAGTCGGGCTGCACTTTCTTTTGCCACGTGTCGTAATGGTCGGCGAGGAATTGCTGGCCGAGGCTCACGTCGATCTGGCCCTTGTGCTCCCTCATGAGCTGTTCCCAGCGCACACGGCGCGCATTGGGTGAAGAAGAAAGATCGTGGGGATTAAATGTGGTGTCTTCCGCGATCACTTTGGGGTCGCGCGCAAAATTGGACCCCACGAAGTAGCCCTCCTTCGATTGCCACACCCGGTAAGCTTTGAGGCCTAACTCGAACTGGGCAATCTCTCCCGTCTTTCGATCGCCGAGCAACCAGTCATTGGCATAGCCGCCATTGTTGCCGTCGAGCATAATTTTGACGTAGTCGTCGATCGAAGAGGCATACTGCATCGCTTTGCGCGCGCGGGCGAACTCTGGCTTTCCGTCAGGGTTCCAGCCGTGGAAATTGGAGATGGTGGTTTCGGTGATCATCAGGCCATTGGCATTGATACCGAAATCGTCATCGCTGGTGATGACGCCCGGATAGCCGTCCATCAAGAAGCGGTAGCCTTGCCGGGGAGTGATATCAAAGATCATATTCCAGCGCTCGCCTGAGAGATACGTCGTCCAGCAACTGTGGGCGATCACAATGTGATGATCTTTGGTCCAGCTTCCGGTAGCGACAAAGGCGCTGCAATTGCCGGGGCTCAGAATCGGTCGCGCTTCCGCCACCTTGTGGCGGGCGTCGTACCAGGGAACGTAATAATCTGCAAGCTCTTCCATGGCATTCAGCCAGATGACGTCGTCAAGGCTCATTGCGACGTGACGCGCGGCGAGGCCCTGCTGGATTCCCCGAATCTCTTCCTGGTATTCGGGGTAGACCTTGGGCCACAGGTTTTCGCGGGCGGCACGCTGGAAAAACTCCTTGCTCTTCCCGGTGCTCCTGCAGTTGGCAAACTCCACGGCCTTGAACCCATCGGCAATCTCAGGCGCCAGTAAGTAACCGTGCTGGAAGCCGATCTCGGAAGGAGTGCCTTCGAGGTGGACGTAAATCCACCGAGCGCGCGAAAAGCGGTAAGCGCCATTGAGCCGGGGGTCAGGGGAAGGATTCGGGCCCAGGCCTGCCGAGGGCATTGAAAAAGCCGAGGTCGTACTCGCCACATTGCCCAGAGTGCCAAGCACCAGCCCGGCTCCTGCCATTTCAAAAAGCTTGCGATTGAACTCTCGACGCTTCATCTTCTCTCCTCTCGCCGCAAAATCTCTGCCGCCGCAGTGTATCCGCTTTTCACCGCACTTTCAATGGTGGCGGGCAAGCCGGTGTCCGTCCAATCACCCGCAAGATACAAGTTGCGGATCGGTGTCGTCGCAGGCGGGCGGAGCGGAAGCGCCCCGACCGCCGGTGAGAAAGTAGCAAAGCGCTCCTTGAGAACCAGCGAATGGAGCAGGCGTGCCTCGCGGGCGGCCGGAAACAAGGCTCGAAGTTCCGTGAGAGCGAGGGCGAGCAACTCTTCCTTGTCCTCGTGAATGTGCTCGTGAGCGCCGCTGATCACCAGGCTCACATAATGCCTCCCGGAGTTTAGAATTCTGCCTTTATTGAAGAGCCATTGGACGGTTGTCCCACGCAAGCCTGCAAACTCCATCTCGGTGATCTCGCGATCAAACCACAAGTTGACGGAAACAATCGGCGCGGGTTGAAAACGCGTAAGCCGCTCGAAAAAGGGATGGCCCAACAATACCTCATCCGGTAAAAGCCGCACGAACTCGAAGGAAGGCACGGTGGAGAGAATTTTGTCTGCCGCGACTTCCGTGTTGTCGGTAAGCTTCACACCTCGGCAGCAAAGCGAAGAAGCAGCGCCAGCCCCTGGCGGCCGATCGTTTGCGCCCGGCGCGAGGTCTTCAAAAATGAAGCTTCCCACGCTTTGGCCAAGCTCCACCTTGCCACCTCGCGACTCAATGTACGACGTGGCGGATGAGGTGTAACATTCACTGAGACCCTTCGAGGCGAGGCCAATGCACGAATCCGCCCGGGAGTGAAAAAGCGCCCGGCGCAGAACAGGCTCAAATACCGCTGCAGCCGCAATGCGCGGATCTTCGTTGAGAGCGGCAATGCAGAGGAGATCCCAGAGGTTCCGGCGCAGCCTTTTGGACTGTCCGAGCGCGGCCATCCAGCCGTCAACGGTAAGACCTTCCAGTTGCTCCGGCGAGCGTCCAAAGTCCGCATGACGCAGGGCGCGACCAAGCCGCAAGACTTGCAATTTTTCGCTCAGAGGAAAGCTATTGGACCGCATCACGCCGGCGAGCAGATGCCAGGGCGCTGGGAGATGAGGGCAGGTGAGCGAGCTGGCTCCCGTTTCCCGGTCCATGAAGTGAACAGCAAGGTCCGGCTGAAACCGAATAGAATCCAGCGTCCCAATGGTTTTGAGGAACCGCAACGTTTCATGATAACAGCCCATAAAGATGTGCTGGCCATTATCCACAATCGATTCGGCAGGCTTGTAAAAGAAAGAACGCGCCCGGCCTCCCAGATAGGGACGCTGCTCGATCAGGCGCACGCGGCAGCCTGACCCGGCCAACGCCACGCCTGCCGCGAGGCCGGCAAAACCACCCCCAATGATGAGAATCTCGTCCGACATAAACACTGGGGCTGGGGATTGGGGGTTAGGGATTAGTGAGATCTGGATGCCAATTTCCAACCCCACCAACCCCTGATCCCCAGCCCCTAACCCCTACTTTTTACCCTTGCCACTCGGCGCCGCAGTAGACTTTAAAAGCCGTCCAAAGCTTGGCGGGACGGCTCAGTGTGACTCTCTCGCCAAATACGTTGTAGGAACGGCGCTCAATCTCGCGCAGCAGCCGCCAATAAATTGCGCCCATGATTTCCGCCGGCTTCATGGCTTTTCTGTCCTCCGGCGCCAGCAGCCGGTGGGACCGCTCGAAGAAGCCGCGCGCCCGCTCACATTCAAATCGCATCAAGTTCACAAACTGCTCGTTGTAACATCCGCCCGCCAGCCCGCCAGGGTCCACACTAAAGCGATCCATATCCTCTTGAGGCAGATAGATTCGTCGACGCTGCGCATCGGTCTGGACGTCTCGAACGATGTTGACCATTTGCAGAGCCTTGCCAAGGTTCACGGCGTAGTCGCGCGCTTGCGGATTGTGATAGCCGAATATTTCTATGGCGATCAGTCCGATGACGCTTGCAACGTGATAGCAGTAAACTTCCAATTCCTCAAACGTCTGATAGTAGCCGGAAGCGTGGTCCATGCGAAGATCCATTTCCATGCCCCGGAGCAGATCATCGAACGGCTGACGTGGGATTTGGAAGCGCCGGATCGCCTCAGCCAGGGCCTGCGCCGCCGGGCTCTTGAGCGAGGCCTCGCCATCCCCATAGCATGCCGCCAGCAACTCACGGTAACGGCCAATCTCACGGCGTGCTGCCGGCGAGCCGGATGGGTTGTCGGCAGCGTCGTCGCTTCCTCGCGCAAATGCATACACCGCTTCAATAGCGCGCCGCTTCGCTTCGGGCAAAAATAGAAACGAATAGTAAAAGTTTGTCGCGCGGGAATCCGTGAAGTGCTTTGGCCGGGAAGACATAAAATCAGAACCAGAGAGTAGCGCTCAGTTGCTTTAATCACCGTGCCCTGATACGAGCCAACTGTGCCGACATGCAAAAGTGCGAATGAGGAGCTGGGACACAGGTACGCTAATTAACGCAAGTAAAGTACTACCTTGGCAGCCTCACAGTGGCTCGCTTTCGGGACGCATCGTGTGGGTGTTTGCGGATGGTGGGCGCCAGGACCTCAAGTAAAGCCAGAGAAAATCGCCTAAGCTCAGCTTAGGCCGGCATCGGAAAACGTCGTAGTGAACCGCTTGGATTTTCTCAAGGATCTTCACCCCGCCCAACCACGTCAGCCGCAGTTGCCGTCGCAGGTCGCGCTCCACACGCTCCGGCAATGCTTTGCCTCGTTCGAAAATTCCCCGGGTGCGCCCAACTTCAAAAGCCATCAGCCTCGACCAGCGCATGTCCGTGACTGGCGCACGCGAGGCGAGAAACGTATTAAGGTCTTCGAGCGTAAGGCCAAATTGCTCCAAATCGGTCAGAGGCAGGTAAAGGCGGTCCCGGGAAAGGTCGATCGATACATCCTGCCAGAAGTTGGCAAGCTGAAGGGCAGTGCAGATATGGTCAGACAAACGAAACAACTCTGGATCACGGTAATCGAAAAGCTCGAGCACCAGACGGCCCACAGGATTAGCAGAGCAGGTGCAATAAGCGAGCAGAGAATCGAAGTCCGGATGGCGATTCATTCGAACGTCCTGCTCGAAGGCGCGCAGCAGGTTATCCAGATTCTCGAAACTCAGCTTGTAGCGGCGCACCGAGTCGCCCAGAGCAAGAAAGACGGGATGCTCGATTTCCTCCAAAGGACTGGAGAAGCACTCCTGGAGCCGCTCCCGCCATCGCGCGAGCGCGTGCAGGCGCTCTTCTGGGGCTCCTTCGCCGGGCTCGTCCGCAAAGTCATCCGCGGCGCGCGCGAAACTGTAAATGGCCGCGAGCGTATCGCGTTTATCGCGCCCCACGAGGTACGACGCGGTTGGGAAATTCTCATAATGCCGCTGGCTGATTTCGCGGCATTGAGTATAGGCTGCGCGCAATCTGCCTTCAAGAGACTGAGTAGAATTCATAGCTCGCAACACCATTATAGAGTCCTCGGACGCCAGATTCGGACTTATTCGCACGTCCGGAGCGGGGTAGCGCAGAGTTTCGCTGTTCAGAAACTCTGCGGCATTTCGTTCGGGGTAAAACAAAAAAGCCGCGGAGTTAAAAGACAACTCCGCGCTGCTTGCTCCACCTCGCAACTCGCTACTTGCTCTGATCGCAGATATCACAGGACGAGGTCTGCGCCACCCGCGTAAAGCCGCCTCTACGTTCCCGAAACTGAGAAGGTGTGAATAAATTCGAATTTGTTGCGCAAAGGTCCTCGCCTGTCATTCTGAGGGTTCACAGCCTTCGGCTGCCAATCTGGAGCATGCCAGGTATAGCGCGGACCTGCGCGGTTTAGGTCCGCGGTTTTTCGCGATCCTCGGGCAAAAACCGCAGACCTCAAAAACGGAGGTCTGCGCTACCCGGTCTGGCATCGAATGTCATGCAGAGGAGCCATAGGCGACGAAGAATCCCTGTATTTGCTTCATTTTTTAAACGCCGGGATGCTTCGCTTCGCTCAGCATGACAGTCATGGTCGATTTACTCACAGCTTCTGGCATTCCAGTTTGAAGCAATTTTTGATTGACAGAAGGCCCAAAAACGATGATGATGAAGGGGATGGATCGCATCCACATTCTGGGAATAGCCGACGAGAGCTGTTGTTGCTCGTGTTGTTGTCGTCGATTCCCGGGAGTGGGTTGAGGCCAGGCGCAAAGCTCAGTAGCGATTCTGTAGTTTGAACCCATCACCGGAAAAGATGAGACCCGGCGATGGGTTTTTTATTTTTATGGAGGTTTTCTAGTTTGGACCAACAGACGGTAGCCTTAAAAGAGACCAAGGCGCAGCGGGCGGAACGGCTGAAGGCAGCAAAGAATCCCTGGAAATGCTTCCAGGAGATCGAGGAGTTTGCCCAACGCGGATTTGACTCCATCCCCGAGGCGTGGCTGAAGACGTACTTCCGCTGGTGGGGCGTCTACACGCAAGGCGACGGTGCAGGAGTACTCGGAGGTAAGGGTGGTGAAGGGAAGGCTGTGCCCTACTTCATGCTCCGCATCCGCATTCCAAACGGCTTTCTTCGCAGCGATCAGCTTCGGGTGGTGGGCCAACTTGCGGAAGAGCACGCGCGCGGTTTTGGGGACATCACCGTGCGCCAGAACATCCAGCTTCATTGGATCACCATCGAGTCTCTGCCAGATGTTTTGCGCCGTTTGTGGCAATGCGGGTTGACCAGCATGGCCGCATGCGGCGATGACACTCGCAACATCACAGGCTGCCCGCTGGCGGGTGTGGACGCAGCAGAACTCTGCGACGCATCGCCGCTGGTTTTTCAAGCGCAGCAAATGCTTGTCGGTTCGGAAGAATTTTACAACCTGCCTCGAAAATTAAAAATTTCGATCACGGGGTGCCCTGTCTGGTGCTCATATCCTGAGATTAACGACATTGGTCTTACAGCTCAGCGGCGCAAGGTGAACGGGCGCAAGGAGATGGGTTTTTCGCTGCGTGTGGGCGGCGGGCTTTCCTCGCAGCCACATCTCGGCGTGCGTCTTCCCGCCTTCGTGCGTTGGGATCAGGCGATGCCGGTGACCAGGGCTATCGCGGAAATTTTCCGCGATTCGAGCGCTCTGCGAGAGAGTCGCGAGCGGGCGCGCCTGAAGTACCTCTTTCTGCGTCAAGGCTGGACGGCGGACACCTTTCTCGAAGCTCTGGAGGAGCGGTTGGGTTTCCGACTCGATCCGCCGGAGATGGAGGAGCCGCCGGAAGACGCTTATCGCGATCACGTGGGAATCTTTCCCCAAAGGCAGGCGGGCCGGTTCTACGTAGGAGTCGCTGTGCTACGCGGACGAGTGAGCGCCCGGCAGATGATGGCTGTGGCGGACTTGGCCGAACATCATGGCAGTGGCGAAGTGCGCCTGACGGGAATGCAAAATCTTGTGGTCGTGAACGTCCCAAAGCCCAAGGTGGATCCGCTGGTTGAGAGACTTGAAGCAGCGGGCCTTCCGGTCTCCGCGTCTCCCTTCTGGCGCGGGGCGGTTTCCTGCACCGGCACGGAATTCTGTAAGCTGGCGATCACGGAGACGAAAGGCTTTACGCGCTGGCTGGTGGAGGAGTTGGAGAATCGGATGCCGGGCTTTGGGGATCACCTCAAAATCGACGTCACGGGCTGCCCGAATAGCTGTGGCCAGCACTGGATTGCAGATATCGGTCTCGAGGGAAAGAGAATCCGTGTGGACGGGAAAATGGTGGACGCCTACTACTTCTGCTTAGGCGGCGCGGTGGGCAAACACCAGGCTCTTTCCCGGCCCGTCAATTACCGCTGCGTTGCCCGAGAAGTTCCCGAGGCCATCGAGCGGCTCCTTTACATTTATCTCGCTGAACGCGAAGAGAGCGAGACCTTCCGCAGCTTCTGCGCCCGCCTGAGCAATGAAGAGCTGTGCGCCGCGCTCTCGGGCGAGACTGTGGGCGAGTTGGAACCCGCGCTTGCCTCGGATGCTGTCTCTACCGGCCTGGACACAACCGGCCTGCCCTGCTAATCTCCCAAAGACAGTGATCAGTAACGAGTGACAAGAATCGAGTCATTGAATTGTTTCTTGATTCAATGAACCGGTGAAGCAACGGTCAAATTCTCGTCACTCTTCACTCATCACTTTCTTCATCATGCTTCCCATCACAGCCATCCTGACGGATGTGGGCGGCATTCTGGGCACAAACGCCTGGGACCGCTCTCAGCGCCGGAAAGCAACGGAACACTTCGAAATCGGCTGGCACGAGTTTGAGGAGCGGCATGAGCTGGTGATTAACGGCTTCGAACTCGGACGGCTGGGCCTCGATGAATATCTCGGCAGGACTGTTTTTTACCGTTCGCGTGAGTTTAGCAAGCAGCAGTTTCAGGAGTTCATGTTTGCGCAGTCGAAGCCGTTCCCGGAAGCCATCGAAGTGTTCAGCGAGCTAGCAGGATCGGGCAAATATTTTATGGCAACACTCAACAACGAGTCGCTGGAGCTTAATCTTCACCGAATTGAGGCGTTCGGGCTTCGACGGCTGTTTTCTGTATTCTTCAGCTCATGTTTTTTGGGTGTAAAAAAGCCGGATGACGCGATCTTCCATCTCGCGCTGAAGCTCATGCAGAGGCGACCCGAAGAGTGTCTCTTCGTTGACGACCGACTGCTGAATGTGGAGCGCGCGCGACAATGCGGCCTCCAAGCCATCCATTGCCAGCATCCCACCCGCCTTCGAGAACAGTTGTTAGAACCTGTTACGAGTGACAAGGACAAATGACGGGCCGTCGTTTCATTGAGTCATGGATTCAATGAAACAAGAGCTCAATGGTCAGTGCTTTTTACGGTTGAGCCAGGGCAAAATAACCCGTCTTACTGCGGACGCGGACGTCCTTGCGAAGAACGACCACGTGGATGCGGCGATAAGTCCCGTTCAGGTTCTGGTCTGTGGGTGTGTACCCGATGCTATACTGCGAATCAAGCTGGCGTCCGAGGTTCTCTAAGGCATCGGAAATGTGCTCCAACTGCTGGGCGGTATAGATGCCAGTGGCCGCGCCGAGTCCCATGTTTTCATAACCTTCAGGATTAATCGTACCGTGGGCCAGATAACCGGTGGCGAGGTCCGCGCCTACTTCTTTTTCGAGAGGGAAAAACGACCAGCCGCCTGTCTCCCCGGCAAGTTGCTTGAGGTACTTGTCGCCAGGATTTGAAAATCCGTAAGGCGAGTTCCCGATCGTGTAAATGGAAGTCTCGGCGCGATGGGCCATGGAGATGACCTCGTCGATGGTGTGGGTGCTCTGCACGTCCAGCCCGTCGCTGATCAGCACGATCACCCGGCGCGTGCCTTCGGCCGGCCCCGACTTCAGCATAGTCTCGCAGGCTGCGTAAATGGCGTCGTACATCGCTTTCCCGCCGCCAGCTTTCAGTGGCCGGATTTTGGCGTCGAGCGCATCGGGATTAGCAGTGAAGCTCTGAATGATGGAGTTTGACTCGTCAAAAGTCTCGAGGAATATCTGGTTTCGCGTATTATCGCCTTCGAGCATGTTATAAACGAAGCCGCTGGCAGCGTCTTTTTCATACTGCATCAGCATCCGCATGCTGTTGCTGGTATCGAGCACGAGGCCGATGCGAAGTGGAGGCAGAGGTTCCTGGTGGAAATAACTGATGTTCTGCCGCTTGCCGTCCTCGAACACTTCAAATTGATTCTGGGATAAATCGATCACCGGGAAACCACGCTTATCGAGCACCGTCACCGGAACGTTGACCACCAGCACGCGCCGCCGGATTACAGCGGGAGCGTTCTCGGCAGCCTTCGCTTGGGCTGCGCCGGGCTTAGCGCTGGAACTTTTTTCGGGCGAGGCGGGGGCGACCTGCGCCAAGAGCTTCGGAGCGAGCGTTCCGGCTACGGCAACCAGCGCCACAGCAAAAACCGTCCAAAAGGCTGACGCCCAATCTCTTCGATTGAGCGATGATGCTCGGCTTCGAAAAACTCTTTGCATGGTTTCTCGTCCCATCTTCGTCCAGTTCGAAGCGGTCTCACTCTTCAGACGATCTATCTTAACGCAAAGATGCCTGCTTTGAAACTCGTTGGCCCGGTGTCGTTTATGGGCCGGCCGCAGTGCGGAGAGATGGGACGGATCAGCCCCGCTTGCCTTTCCAATCAGTGCACGTGGATGCGGGAGGGAATCCCGGGGTGGTGGAAGCGACGTTACGTCGGACCCTACGAAGGGCTGCGTAGTAGCATGACGCCGGTTCGGTGCTTGTCGCGCTGTTTTCCGGATTTCGGCACGCTTAGCCCGGCTGGAAATTAGCCTTGGGGTCCGGGCCGACACCTTCGACCGTCACGACGCAGACGAGGGTCACGGTGAGATGGCGGATTTATCACCTGGCCTCCCACTGCCAGGACCCTAGCCACCTCGGCGTCACCGCAGCTCGACTGCGGCCGTAGAGGGTATTTTCAAGACGGTGAGTTCGCCGGGCTGAAAACCAGCAGCGATTCTGTCCCGAAAGCTGCGGTCCCGCCCTATTCCGGGGCTGCGGTCTGGATCTCCAGCCGGCCCAAGCTGTCCCCTTTGAGGAAAACGAAATGCTCGTCGTTCGTATAACACGCGAGTACCCCGAGATTGCTGGCGGTCGCCGCCTCGTAATCGAGAAGCCGGTCGCCGGTAAGAGGGTCGTAGAGCGAGTATATATCCCGGAGGACGTTGCCCGCTTTGTCCGTTTGCTCGAAATCTATGATTACCCGGCCGGCCCCCGCCGTCATGGTCAGTGGCGCGGCTCCCTTCACCGGTGGCGTCAAACGGACCCTCCGAAGCAGATCGCCGTTAGAAGAGATCACCCACAAGGTTCCAGCCTTCGAACCCGGCTGGAATAGATAGATGTTCCCGTCAGGGGCGGCGGATACCTCTCGTAGGTTTGCTGAATCTTCCACTTGGGGGCCGCGTGCCTTGGTCGCACCGCTTTCAGTCTGTCCCCCTGCCATGCCAGCGATCGATCGCACGAGATTTCCGGCCTCATCGAAAAGTGCGGCGAACGGGGTATCCGGGGCGCCCCCGTGGGGGTGCTCGACCACGCCTGAAATAAGAAACTCTTCGGAGGAGACGACAGCGATGCTGAAGGGATCAGCGCCCGCGGGGGTATCGAGCTCGATCGATCGGTCGTAGCCCCCGTCGCTCCGGAAAATCAGAATCTCTGGGTGTCCCGACTCGGGGCCAGCCAGCCAGTATAACTCGCCGCTCGGGCCCACTGCGAAGCCATGTGCCCAGTCCCCCTTCTGGTACCCGTGGTCGCTTTCAAGCGCAAAGCGAGTAACGCCTTTACCGTTGCGAGAGATTTTGACGATAGGAGCTGCCCCCGGCTTCCCACCCCAATACTGCTGCACGTACACATTGCCCTGGCGGTCGCATTTGAGGGGAAGCTCCATGGCCCCGTTGTGCGCCTCTGGGATCAGTGCGCTGCGTTGCAGCGCCAGACGAACTGTTGGCACAGGAATCCCTTGTCCCCGCGCCTCCGCCCACAGCAGCAGGAAGAGCAAGGGATATAGAGCAAACGAAGCCGCCAGCCTCGACCTACCGCCCATGGCCGACCCCCGCTGGAGACGACCGTCGGACCTCTGGCGCCTTTTGCTGCTTGGGCTGCCTGGTAAGTTTGGTCGGGCCACCTGCCAGGACCGAGGAAGGAATGCTGCCTAGGCAGGCGCTGGCCACCAGCAGCGTGTCGTGTTGGTCTGTGGGTGTAAACTGGGCAGGCCTCTGGCCGCAGGGGAGGCCAGCGGTTCCCGCTTCGGTCTCGTAAATGGCGCAACACGCAGCCAGTTCGACATTATCATAGCAGGCATAACAGCTAGTGTCGTTGCTCGAGCAGTACGCGACGTGTACCGTCATCTTGCATCCATACGTCATGCATGTTAACGGAGAGCTCGCCAGCTTGGGACAGATGCATTGGCAGAAGCCGGCGCAGCTCCACAACATTATTACACTGAGTGATAAACAAAATTTCCCCATGGCTGTCCTCCCTACGGATGGCTTAAGCGGCATTCTAGGCGCTACCCATGCCTCCGTCAACGAAATTGGATAGACACTCTGGGGAATTATTGGATACTTATGGCGCGTTTTCGCGTGGACCCTCGGGGGGGGACACCAAGGGGTCGGGTATTTATTTGCGCCCGAAGGGCTGTGGGTGTCACCCCCGTCGCGCTACTAACAAATCGATCGAAGGATCGGAGCGATCCAAATCCAAGATCGAAGGCCACCTGCTTCAGAGGAACATTTGGGCCGTGGAGGAAGGCTTCCGCTAAGCGGGCTAGCAGCGTCTCCTGCCGGAGTCGGCGGAAGGGCTTCCCGGTAGCGCGATGAACGGCCCTTTCCAACGTGTGCCGGTCGATCCCCAACTCACGGGAGAGTTGCTTCATCGTGAGGCGCGGGTGTAGCACGAGCGCAGACGAGACGTCCGCAAAGAGCCGATTAGGGTCGTACGCCATCGCACACCTCCAACTGCGACGCCGTTTCATTCCCACCAAGAGATGACGGTATGATGAGCTGGGTTACGTCCGCATTGCGCGCCCGTGTGAGCCTGCCGTAAAATCCGAAGCGGAGGCTCCGGATGCACGAACACGCGCACTTTGAGGGCGCAAAGGGCTGGCTGAAGATTGCGCTGGCGATCACCTTGGCGCTGGTGGCCGTTGAGTTTACGGTCGGCTCGCTCGCCCACAGCCTCGCGCTCATCACCGACGGCTGGCACAATCTCTCGGATGCTCCGTCGCTCATTTTTGCGGCTCTCGCCATTTATTTTGAGCGCAGACCGCCGGATCAGCGGAGAACTTTCGGTTATCAGCGCGCCGGAGTTCTCGCTGCCTTCGTAAATACTCTCGTTCTCATCGGTGTCGCCGCGTTCATCTGTTACGACGGTTATCGGCGCATCGTCCAGCCAGAGCCCGTAGCGTCCGGCGCGATGCTGGTGGTCGGCATTATCGCGCTCGCTGTGAATGGGACAATCACCCTGGCGCTTGTCCGCGGACGCGAGGAGATCAACCTGCGCGCCATCTTCATTCATAACCTTGGCGACGCGCTTTCGAACGCGGCCATCATTATAGGCGCATGGATCATCAGCCTGACGGGCGCCTGGATCATTGACCCGCTTTTGGCTTTCCTGATTGCCGGCATGGTGATATGGAGCGCATGGGGCATTCTTGCAGAGTCACTGGGGATTTTGCTCGAGGGTTCGCCACCCGGGATTGCCGTGAGCGATGTGGCCAATGCCATGCTTGCGGTGGACGGCGTCAGGGAAGTCCACGACGTCCACATCTGGAGCCTTAACCCACATTCACACGCCCTGGCCTGCCACGTGCGCATTCTGGATATGCCGACTTCGGAGAGCGAACGGATCGTCCAAAAAATCCGGGAAACGCTCGCCGCCCATTTCGGGATTGCGCACTGCACCATACAGTTTGAGCACACCCATCCGCCAGGGGAATCTCACACCTACATGCCGGAACCTGCTCGGCGAAGCGATCTGTGAGATCAGCGCTGGGGTTGAGCGAGGCTTTCGATGTTCGCTTCGAGAGTGGCTCGGGCCTCACGCTGGCCGCCCAGCTCAATTTCCCACACCGCGAGAATTGCAGAGCCTTGATAGATGCGTTCCAAGCCGGATTCGGACTGGGAGAGGGTCTGAATCGGCGTGATCCACCATCGCGCAATCTGGGGACCCGCAAGCGTAATTTTCACGCCCTCCCATTCGTCGACCAGGGCGAGCGCCGGAGCGATTATTTCGCCCTGCCATCCGAGTGGGTGGCGCTCGCCGCCCGCTTCAAAGTAACGGTCGGGACGGTTAGGAGCGAGCAAATTAAAAACCAACTCTACACCCAAGTCCCAACGCGAGATTTGGGCAGCATCAAGAAGAAGCTTGTGTTCGCATCCCACAAACCAGTGAAAGCCGTCGGCATGGATCTTGAAGGATTTCAGCGCGCGCACGCGAGCTTCACCGCCTGCAATCGGCATGACGGCGCCGTTCATCTGTAATTCGAAAGCGGCGGCTTGAGCTGAAGGGATATGAAGCTTCCAGTGGCCCCTGGCCAGTTCCTCGCATTCTTCGAGCTTGAGCGCTTGAAAGTCCTGCCAGGTTCTCTCCGCCGGGAACAGATAGGTGCGGAAAGCGTGGCGCGAGTAGCGATCGTACTGGAGAGCTGCCCCGAGATCTTCTCCCTTGCTGAGAGCCCGATCATGGATGGAAACGGGAGCATCTGTGTTTTCCGCTTTCTGGTGATGCCCCATTTTCTGGTGATAGGCTTCCGGCCGCCGCATCAGCGAATTCACAATGTCAAGTCGCGGGGACATGAAGCGCAGGCTGGAAATTGTCCCGCCGTCCGCAGGCCGGGCCACGAGGGCGAAGCCGGGAGCCTCGACGAGGACTTCATCATGCCCGTCCACGTCAAAGTCTGTCACCTCGATGCGGGCGTTCCCAGGTGCGCCGCTCGCTCGTTCAATCAGACTCTCAGCCTGGATCAGGTGACGGAGGACCGCACCGCGCAGATGCGGCGCATAGAGGCCCCCGAAAATTCCGTGCCAGTAGGCATCATTACACTGCGCGGCGAGCAGGTGATCCTGCGCATCGACAAGCAGAGAGCTTTCCGCTGCGCCCGGCGCGAGGGTTCGGTTAAGATCATGCCAGCGGCGAAAAGCACGGAGCACCAGCTTTTGAGTCTGGTTCGACTCGGGATATTTGCTCAGGAAATTCAGCCAGGGGCCACCGCGCAAAAAGCGCCGGAAGTGTTCCCCATTCGGCATCTGGCAAGCTTCCTCGTAGCAATTTTCAAGCTCAATCGCAGCCGGTGTAGGAAGCGCCCAGGTCATCATCTCTTCATAGGAGCCGGTAGGGAGATAGATGCAGCGCGTCGGCGGATGAGCGGCGAGGTAATCTGAGACGGTTGTTACCTCGAGCCATTCCGCAGCTCGCTCAAGCGCCTCAAAGAAGCGTCCGAGCCATCCATGCGTATAGCAATGATCGTAAGTGCCCGGCCAGATCCCGAGTTTTTCACAGTCGTCTCCAACGGCGAAGAGCGCCGCCGCGCGGTCAACGCCTGTGCGCAAGATGGCAAGCGTTTCTTCCGGCTCGCGAAAGGGGATCGTATACCGCAGCGTTTGCAGGCTGGGTACCAGCGTCAGAGGGAGTCCCACTTCTTCCGTCAGGTAAGCTTCATGCAGCTCCGGAGCGTCCAGGCCCGCGCCGAGGAAGTGCGTGTGATCCATAATCGTGTAGCGGACGCCGGCCTGGTGGAGGGCGGGAATCAGTCCTTGCTCCCACACGCGTTCCGCGATCCATGCGCCGGCCGGCGTCGCTCCAAACTGCTGTTTGAGAAAGTCGGATTGTCGGAGGATTTGCGTCACCCGCTCGGGCGGGGGAATGGCCGCCAGGATCGGCTCATAAAATCCTCCACCCACGTGCTCCACCTGCCCGCGGAGGGTTAACTCCCGGAGCTGCTCCATGAATTCCGGACGATGCGCTTTCAGCCAGGAAAAGAGAATTCCAGAGAAGTGAAGACTCAGCCGGACGCGAGGATAGCGAGCGAGAGTCGAGAGGAAGGGCTGGTAGGAGCGCTCGAATGCTTCCTCGATCACATGGTCAAAGTTCCCAACCGGCTGATGGGAATGAAATACCATGCATAATGAAACTTTGTTCATCGGAAACCTCCGGGCAATGGCAGCCTCATTCGCCGGTACCTTGCTGGTGCCTTACCACAAGAACCAAGGATAGCTGGAGTATTGGCTGCGCGGCCGCCCTTTCCGTGAAACGCGCCCATAGTTTAGATTAGAATGAATGCCATCTCGGTGCCAGCCCCAAACGGAGAGGAGTCGTAATGCCTCAGGAACGTGTTCGGCTTCTTCGCGAGGAAGAAAAGTGAATCCCCGGCTCTTGTTGGATTATTGCAAGTCGAAACTGGATGCCATGCTTCGCGATCTCCGGCGAGCGGTGGAGATTGAATCGCCCAGTGATTCAAAGCCGGCGGTCGATCGGATGGCCGCCTTTTTTGCGGACGAGTGCCGCCGATTGGGCGGACTCGTCGAACTGTCGAGTCATCAGAGTGCCGGTGCTGCGCTTACCGCGGAATTCTGGAGTGCTCACCACCCGGCGAAGCCCCTGTTGATTCTGGGACACACGGACACGGTCTGGAGCCTCGGAACGCTTCCGCAGATGCCTTTCCGGGTCCAAAACGGCAGGGCCTATGGCCCCGGCATCCTGGATATGAAGGCCGGCATTGTATGTGGCCTATGGGCCATCCGCGCTATGCGTCAAGCTGGCATTCAGCCGGGAAGTCCGGTCCGGCTATTCTTGAATTCGGATGAAGAAAGGGGCTCAACGGCGTTCCGTTCCCGCATCATGGCTGAGGCTCGCCGCGCGCGGGCTTGCCTCGTTCTTGAGCCCGCGGCCCAAGGCGGCGCGTTGAAGACAGCACGCAAAGGAGTTGGCGTGTTCCAGCTTGTGGCCGAAGGGCGTATGGCACATGCGGGCATCAATCCGGCGGCAGGTGTCAACGCCATCAGCGAGCTTGCTCATCAGCTTGTACATCTCGAAAAGCTGGCTCGCTCGTCGAGCTCACTGACGCTGAACGTCGGCGTGATCGAGGGCGGAACGCGTCCAAATGTTGTTCCGGAGCGCGCCGCAGCTCGCGTGGACGTCCGTGTGGCGACGGTCCGTGACGGGGAGCGAATCACGCGCCAGCTTCGCGGCCTGAAGCCGGTGCTGCCCGGCGCCAAGCTCCGAATTTCCGGCGGCATCAATCGCCAGCCCATGGAGCGCCGTATGGCGCAAGTGCTCTTTGAGCATGCGCGCCAACTGGGCGTTCAACTGGGTATGAAGCTCAAAGAAGCTTCCACGGGAGGTGGGTCCGACGGTAACTTCAGTGCCGCACTGGGTATTCCTACGCTTGATGGCCTGGGGGCCGTGGGCGACGGCGCGCACGCCCGGCACGAATACGTGACCGTTCGTGATCTGCCTCGACGTGCGGCTCTGCTGGCAGCGCTGTTGGCCACGATTTAATCGCTACTTTTTCTTTCGAGGGGCCTTTGCCTTGAGAAGTTTTTCCGTTTCTGCCGCAATAGAGTCGCCCATGCGGGAAGTAGACAGAGCGCGCCCACGCCCGGCAACCTCTGAGGTGCGCGCGCCGCGCTTCAGGACTTTTTCAACGGCGTTCTCAATGGCCTGGGCCGCCGTTTCCAGTCGGAACGAGTAGCGCAGCATCATCGCCGCGGAAAGGATGGCCGCCATTGGGTTAGCCTTATTACGGCCTGCAATATCCGGTGCCGAGCCGTGAATCGGTTCGTAGAGTGCAGCGTGTTCGCCAAGGCTGGCGGAAGGCAGAAAGCCAATGGAGCCGGCCACCATCGCCGCTTCATCGCTGAGAATATCCCCAAACATGTTGCTGGTAAGGATGACGTCGAAGCTCGTTGGGCGCTCAATCAGTTGCATCGCGCAATTGTCTACATACAGGTGGCTGAGATCGACGTCCGGATAATTGCGACCGATGCGCGTCACAACCTCCCGCCAAAGACGGGACGTTTCAAGAACGTTCGCCTTATCCACTGAGGTGACCTTGCGGCGTCTCATGCGCGCCAGTTGAAACGCGCGGTGCGCCACCCGCTCGACCTCATGCTCCCGGTAGATTTCCGTGTTCACTGCCATTCGCTCGCCGTTCTTGGCGAAAATGCCGCGAGGATTTCCGAAATAAATCCCCCCCAGGAGTTCCCTGACGATAACAAGGTCAGTGCCCTTCACATAAGCGGGCTTGATGGCTGAGTAGTTGGCCAGGGAATCCAGCACCTTGACGGGCCGAAGATTCACGTATAAACCCAGCCGTTTCCGTATTTGGAGTAGTCCTTGCTCAGGACGCGCTTCGGGCCGGTTTGAATCCCATTTAGGACCGCCCACAGCACCCAGAAGGATTGCCTGTGCATTGTTACAGACGGCAACCGTCTCGGCGGGAAGGGGCGAAGCCGTGGCGTCAATTGCGCTGCCGCCGATTAAGCCCGTCTGGAAGCGGAAGGTAATCCCATTGGAGGATTCAATCGCCTTCAGGACTTTCACGGCCTCGGCGATGACTTCCGGGCCAATTCCGTCACCAGCCAAAAGGGCTACTCTATAGAGAGCTTGCATATTGTTAATTCCATGCAGTTTATCACTTTCGGAGCAAATATGCAAAGCGTTTGTTGAAATTACCCTGATTGGCAGGAAAACCGATGCCCCGGCTAGTCCCCCCCCATAGCAAACCTATAACCGGTTTGTTTGTTTCAGTTTGATAAAGAGCGGCGCCGACGTAGCTCTTTTGGATTCGGAAGCTTGGGATGAACAGCACGAGCCTGGAGCCCGACAAAGTCGCTATTTAATTGCTACGCGCCGGCTTTTTGGCGCTGATCGCGGAGGACCGCCTTTCGGCTAAGCCGGATCTTATTGCCGTCAATGGAAATAACCTTGACCAGGAGTTGATCGCCCTCTTTGAGCTCCTTGCGGATGTCTTGGATCCGATGCTCGGCCACCTCGCTGATATGCAGTAGGCCGTCGGTTCCCGGAAAGATTTCGACGAAAGCGCCAAAATCTGCTATGCGCACCACTTTACCCAGATAGGTCTTTCCGATTTCCGCTTCCGCCATGATATCTCTGATTCTTTTCATAGCCTTGTCAGCGGAGCCCTGGTCCGACGCCGCTACGTTCACCCGTCCGTCGTCTTCGACGTCAATTTTGACTCCAGTCTCTTCGGTGATGCTGCGGATGACTTTGCCGCCGGGTCCAATCAGCTCGCCGATTCTGGAGGGGTTGATGCGCAGGGTATAAATGTGCGGGGCATAGCTGGAAATAGCGACTCGCGGCTCGGGCAGCACCTCGATCATTTTGCCGAGCACATGGAGTCGCCCAGCCTTGGCCTGATCGAGCGCTTCCGCCATGATCTGCGGCGTCACACCGGTAATCTTGATGTCCATCTGAAGCGCCGTGATGCCGGCTTCGGTGCCAGCCACTTTGAAGTCCATATCGCCGTAATGGTCCTCAGCGCCTGCGATATCCGTGAGGATGGCGTACTTTTCGGCCTCCTTGACGAGTCCCATTGCGATGCCCGCCACGGGTGCGGAGATCGGCACGCCAGCATCCATCAGGGCGAGACAACCGCCGCAGACGGTAGCCATGGAAGAAGACCCATTTGATTCTAGAATGTCGGAAACCACGCGAATGGTGTAAGGAAATTTCTCTTCGCCCGGGACAACGGCGGAAAGCGCGCGCTCGGCGAGACTGCCGTGGCCGATCTCACGGCGGCCCGGTCCGCGCAGAAAGGCTACTTCACCCACACTGAAGGGCGGGAAATTATAGTGCAGCATGAAGCGTTTGAACGCTTCACCTTCAAGCGCGTCCAATCGCTGCATATCATCCGCCGTGCCCAGCGTGGCGGTCACGAGAGCCTGGGTCTCGCCGCGCGTAAAGAGCGCGGAGCCGTGCGTGCGAGGCAACAGTCCCGCTTCACACGTGATGGCACGAACCTGATCGAAAGCTCGCCCGTCTGGGCGGTGATGGCTGGCCAAAATCCCGTCGCGGAATAGCCGCTCGTACAATGCGTCAAAGGCGTGCCCGGCCTCGCGACGCTTCTCTTCGTCCTCGGCGGGATAGCTCTCCGTCAACTCCTTGCGCAACGCCTCAGTCCGGCGTTCGCTTTCAAGTTTGGAGTATTTTGAGGTGTCCATGGCCGCGAGAAGCGCGTCTTTCGTTCGCAGGGAGACCTCCTTCTTGATGGTCTCATCACGCTCTGGTACTTTGAATTCCCGCTTCTTGAGACCGATTTTGGCGAAAAGCTCTCCTTGCGCCCTGGTGATCCTGCGAATCTCCGCATGCGCGTGCTCAATCGCATCCAGGATGACCTGCTCTGAAACTTCCTTGGCTGCGGCTTCAACCATCACGATCGCTTCTTCGGTACCGGCGACGACCAGGTTCAGCAGGCTCGCTTTCGCTTCCTCATAAGTCGGATTGGCCACAAAGCGCCCGTCGAGCAATCCCACCCGCACCGCGCCCACCGGCGTTTGAAAAGGAATCTCGGAAAGGTAGAGTGCCGCGGCGCCAGCTACCAGCCCAATGATGTCGGGGCTATGCTCCGAGTCCGCCGAAAGCACCATCGCGATGACCTGAGTTTCATCTTTGAAGCCCTCAGGAAAGAGAGGTCGCACGGGGCGGTCGATCAGCCGGCTGGTGAGGATTTCCCTTTCTGTGGGGCGACCTTCACGCTTGAAAAAGCCACCGGGTATTTTACCCGCTGCGTAGTTATACTCGCGGTAGTCGACGGTTAGCGGGAAGAAATCGATTCCTTCCCGCGGCTCTGCCGTGCAAGCTGTGGCGAGCACAACGGTGTCGCCAAACCGTACCAGGGCAGAGCCCTCGGCCTGTTTTGCCAGCTTGCCCCACTCTATGGTGAGCGAGCTTGAGCCTAACGGTATGCTAATTTCATGTTGCATTTCTATTCTCCTCGACGTTCGAAGGGGAAAACAAGCGCGCGGCCACTCGGAGGATGAGTTGCTTTTCTGGGGCTGCAGGCGCTTCCATGGCCGGTCCCATCAAGCCGTGCTGTCCATCATGACGGAAAGGGTGAGCTCTCAATTGTGGCGGGTATCCATTAGTGGAAAGAGCCGGTTACGTCCGGCGCGCTTCAATGACCTTGCGAGCGGGAGGAGAAAAATTCCCTCGCCACGGCCCGGCTACTTGCGAATGCCTAGCCGGTCAATGGTTTGCTTATAACTCTCCGGGTTGTGGTCCTTGAGATAATCCAGAAGACGCTTGCGCTTCCCTACCATCACCATCAGGCCGCGCCTTGACGCGTGGTCCTTTTTGTGGGTCTGAAAATGTTCGTTCAGATAGGAAATGCGCTGTGTCAGAAGCGCAACCTGCACTTCAGGTGAGCCGGTATCCTTTGAATGCACCCTAAAACTTTCAATCAGCGCGAACCTTTTCTCTGCCGTTAGCGGCATCCGCGTGTTTCCCTCGTTTCGTTCTATTTGCCAAGAAGAATGTTAGCACGCCTCGCAGAGTTTGGGCAAATCCCAAGCCGCGAATCCGAAGCCAAAATACAACCGACCCCGCTACTCTCGGTCGCCGGCGTCCAAAAACGCCCGGAGCCTCCGGCTGCGGGAGGGGTGGCGCAGCTTGCGCAGAGCCTTCGCTTCGATCTGGCGGATCCGCTCGCGCGTAACGGCAAAGCTTTGTCCTACCTCCTCGAGCGTGTGCTCGCTGCCGTCATCCAGCCCGAAACGCATTTTAATCACCTTCTCTTCGCGGGGCGTCAAGGTCTTGAGCACGGCCTCAGTCTGCTCTTTGAGGTTGATGTTGATTACAGCTTCTGCCGGAGAGATGACGCCGTGGTCTTCGATAAAATCGCCAAGATGCGAATCCTCTTCCTCGCCGATGGGAGTCTCAAGCGAGATCGGCTCCTGCGCGATTTTCATCACCTTGCGCACTTTCACCACGGGAATATCCATCCGTTTGGCAATCTCTTCCGAAGTTGGCTCTCGGCCGTATTCCTGCACAAGCTGGCGAGAGGTGCGAATCAGCTTATTGATGGTCTCAATCATGTGGACCGGAATGCGGATGGTGCGGGCCTGGTCCGCAATGGCGCGGGTGATGGCCTGCCGGATCCACCACGTCGCGTACGTTGAAAACTTGTACCCACGCCGGTACTCAAATTTATCGACCGCTTTCATGAGCCCGATGTTACCTTCCTGGATCAGGTCCAGAAATTGCAGACCACGATTGGTGTACTTTTTGGCAATCGAAACCACCAATCGGAGGTTTGCCTCAATCAGCTCACGCTTCGCCACCTCCGCTTCCTGTTCCCCGATGATGATGGTGTGAACGGTCTTCTTCATCTCAGCGACCGTCAGCTCATACTTCTCTTCCATCTCCGCCAGAAGCGTTTTATGCTGGCGTACTTCCTTACGCAAATCTTTGCTGCCGTTGGAGCGGCCTCCTTCCAACTTCTTTTCCAGACGGCCCAGCTCTTTTTCGGCCTGCCTCATTTCCGCGGCCGCACTGTGGATGGTCTCCATCAGGCGCTTATTTTCGGAGTGCGTAAAACCGACGGAGCGGATGAGTTTTGCAATCAAAATCCGGTGCCGAGCCACCGCCATCCCATAACGCTTGTATTCTGCCGGGCGGCGGCTGATGGAAATCGAATCCCGCTTCGCTTTGAAGTTCGCGAGCCGCCTGCGCAAACGCTCAATCTCACCCAGCGTTGCGATCACCTCGCGCTGGCGGTTCTGGATCTTCTCCTCGGTCAGCTCGTCATCAGTGAAAACAACGATCTCTTTGATGTACCGCTTTCTCTCCCCGAGCTCCTTGCGGAGCCCGAGCACTTCGCGTGCCACTATGGGTGAACGAGCCAACGCTTTTAAGACGCTGATCTGCCCGCGCTCAATGCGGCGGGCGATTTGCACTTCTCCCTCCCGGGTAAGAAGCGGAACCGTGCCCATTTCGCGAAGGTACATTCTGACGGGGTCGTTCGTCTTGTCGAGGCCCCCTGGAGTCAGATCGAGGTCGCCCTCGTCCCCGATTTCATCCAGCTTCGTCTCGTCGTCCTTCACCTTCCGAGGCGAATCCAGGACTTCGATTCCCGCAGTCTCGAACATCGTCAAAACGTCCTCCAGCTCCTCGGCTGAATGCACGTCGGAAGGCAGAAGATCGTTGACCTCATCGTAGAGGAGATAGCCTTTCTCCTTTCCCATGTGGATCAGTTTGTTTACCGTCTCGAACTTGTCCTCAAAAGCCAAAGCTTTGACCTCCAGCAGGGAACACCAGCCCACCACGCTTCGAACTTGTAAAAATTGCGGTCGAAGTGATGTCTGAGCAGAACTGGAATCGGTTTGTAAGCAAGCGCCCCTGTAAATAAGATGTCACTGTATAAGATTCGGTTAGGTCGAAGGAAAAGAATTTTCGCGCCGACCTCTTAGCGCTAAGTTTTTGGCTAACTGGACCTTAGCCTGCATTAGCCGGTTAAGCTCTGCCTGGTCCTGCTGGCGCTCGGCCCGTTCAATTGCTGCTTGCAGGGTTGCGCGCTCGCGGTCCATCCTTCGCCGGCGTAGCGCGTCCACGGCGGCAAGCGTCCTTTCACGGTCCGGGACCGCTCCTTCTAAAAACTGGACTTCCACCAGGAGCCGGTAATCTTCTTGCGGTAGTAAACCCTGTAACTCCGCGAGGTCCAGCTTACCGGAACGCTGAATCTCCGCAAGCAACTTTTCAATTATTCCGGAGATTGGACGCCCTTCACAGCATTTTTCACGATTCAGTATCGGCAAAAACTCCGCTGCCAGCTCAGGGCTCGCCAGGAATGCTCGCAGCACTTCTTTCTCCGCTGGACTCATTGGAGAAGGCGTCGCTGGCGTGGCCAGCGTAATGGCTGGCGCTCCGCTCTGAGCTGCCCGCTTTAACTCTTTGCGCAGCAGTTTTTCATCCACGCGAAGCCGCGCAGCAAGGCGCGCCGCCATCTCATCGCGGAGCAGCGGGCTCGGGACCTTGATGAGGTAGGGCAGCACAAAATTCACGGCCCGCACCTTACCCTCCGGCGTGGTAAGGTCATGCGTAGCGGCGGCGCCATCCGTCAGATAATCCAGATAAGCTGGAGCCTTCGCCAGCCGCTCGCGATACGCGGCAACTCCTTGCTTACGAATAAACGAGTCAGGGTCGATCCCCTCCGGCAACGTCAACACTTTCACTTCGAAACCTTCTTCGAGGAGCAGCCCGAGCGAACGCTCTGTCGCGGCCTTGCCGGCCGAGTCTGGATCGTAGTTCACTACAACGCGTCGCGTGTAACGCCCGAGCAGCCGGACTTGGCTTTCGGTGAGACTCGTGCCGCAGGAGGCCACAACGTTTTCGACGCCGCGCGAAGCCAGCGCAATCGCATCCATATAACCTTCTACCAACACCGCGTAATCCAGCTTTCGAATGGATGCGCCGGCGCGGTGAAGATGATAGAGAATGCGGCTCTTGGCGTAAATGGGCGTTTCGGGTGAATTGAGGTACTTCGGTGGCTCATCCGTCAGCGACCTGCCCGCAAAGGCTACAATTTTGCCGCTCTCGTTGGCGATGGGAAAAATAACCCGCCTGCGGAAGCGGTCATAGGGGCTGCTATCAGGCTCGTGGCCCGGTGCGACCAAGCCACTGGCGTGGATCACCTCTCGACTTAGCCCCTCCTCGGCGAGCCGGCGTGCCAGTTCTCTCCCCCCGGCCGGGGCATAACCCAGGCGGAAGCGGGCAACGTCTTC
This sequence comes from Terriglobia bacterium, assembly GCA_050745365.1. Classification (GTDB taxonomy): domain Bacteria; phylum Acidobacteriota; class Terriglobia; order UBA7540; family UBA7540; genus RH2-MAG17b. The sequence continues at coordinate 7,149 of JBOGJS010000172.1, read as the reverse complement.
ATCCGTCAAACCCCGGTCACCCAGATAGGCACGCGCGGCGCGCCCTTCCGCTGTTGCGCCGAGTTGCGCGGCAAAGAACTGTGCGGCAAGCTCGTGAATCCTGTGAAGCGCCGCTCTCGTTCTGGCATCTGCATCATGATGCTCAGCGGCCCACCTGCCGGACAACTCGATGCCCGCTTTCTCCGCCACCCGTTCGAGCGCCTCCGGGAAGGTCAGGTTTTCAATAAGCATAATAAACTTGAAAACATCACCTCCCACCCCGCAGCCAAAGCAGTGGAAAATCTGTTTGACCGGGTGGACCGCGAACGACGGACTCTTTTCCTGATGGAAAGGGCAAAGTCCGGTGAAGTTAGCTCCGCTTTTGCGCAGCTTCACGTAATCGCCGATGATTTTGACGATGTCAACCTTGCTGCGAACTTCTTCGGAAGGCTTCATGCGAGCCTTGTTACGGCGCGACAATCAGGGCCGGCGTCGAGCGGGAAAATGTTCCAGGGTCGAATTGCGACCGAAGAAAATCCAAAAGCTCACGGCCCTTCGGCCTGCCATTCGAATGGGTCGAGGCGATTTGCGCAAAAAGGATCACCAGGTCGCGAATTTCAGAATCGCGCGCGCTGATGACGGCAACGAGCACTGACTTTTCACTCTTTTGGTAAGATTCGATCACTTCTTCGAGCTGCTCGTACAGTTTTCCCTGCATCCGGTGATTGGGAGGATTTTCGTAAAGAATACCGTTTGCGCGTGTCTGCCACGTTTCGGCCAGCGCCAAGAGAACGACATGCACGTCAGAATCTACAAGCGCGGAATTCTCACGCGCGTAATCGCAGATTGCACACGCAAGCTTCATAAAGAGCTGCTCGTGGGCCTCCAGAATCGAACGCTCGATTCGCTTCTCGCGGAAGGGCACCTTTTCCCAGTCGACGATGCGCCGCTCTTCATAATAGCCGCGGCTGGCAAGAAGGTGTGGGCAATCCGAAGGGCAATCGATGGTGACTTCACGCTCGGTGCCACAACAAACAGTACAGATGCTCTCGCCCTTGGCCGGGCAGAACCGCTTCGCTTTGCGTTTCTGGCAAATGGGACAGATCAACTCAGTTTCCTCACCTCATATCGCTAATACAGTGTCCACGAAATGGGCATAGAAACAATCCGGGTAGCGCAGACATGCCGCCGTTTGGTATGTCTGCAATTTTCAAGGGTCGCAAGACATCGCAAAGTGCGCGATGTCTGCGCTACCCATCAGAGAAGGTTGTGTACCCAATTCGTGGACGCCACAGAAAGACGGGTAGCCACAGTCAGTGCCGTTCTGACCGTGGAATTGTTACAGAACAGCCCACGGTGAACCGAAAATGGTTGGCCGTGGTTACCCAGCCGATCGTGTAGTCTGCGCATACTATTTCGCGGCAGCCAACCTACTCCCGCTTTGCCTTGTTAATCTCTTCAATGAGCGGCGGAACGACTTCAAAAAGATCTCCCACCACTCCGTAAGATGCAATTTCAAAGATGGGCGCTTCGGGGTCCTTGTTGATCGCTACAATCGTCCGCGAGCCCTTCATACCCACCTGGTGCTGAATTGCTCCCGAAATACCTAATCCAACATAGAGCTTTGGAGAGACCGTCTGGCCGGAGCTGCCAATCTGCCGATCCATAGGCAGCCAGCCGTTGTCACAAATGGGCCGTGAGGCTCCCACTTCTCCTCCCAGCGCCTCCGCCAGTTTCTGGGCCAAGCTGAGGTTTTCCGGAGCTTTGATTCCACGTCCCGCGGCGACAATGATTTGCGCTTGCGTCAGGTCTACCGACGGTCGTGTTTCCCGAAACCGCTCTCCGGGTTTTGACCTTACCGTTCCGGGCGGGATCTCAACCGAAAGTCTCGTCGTTTTTGCAGGCACTGTTCGACGCCGAACAGCATCCTCGCGAAATGCCCCAGCCTGGAATGAAACGAGGTGGGGCGGCTCTCCCAGTGGGCGGACGTCCGCGCTGAATTTTCCTTGAAATACCTGCCGAGTGAAAATGAGCTTCCCGTCTTCGTTGCGGTAGCCCAGGCAATCGCTGATGAACCCCCGGCCCAGTGCGGCAGCGAGCTTTGGCGCAAAATCACGCACCTGGTAGGTATGGCCGAAAATAATATAGCTGGCCGAGCGCCCCTCGAGCACCTTCAGCATCGCTGCCGTATACCCATCCGCTGTGTATTCGCGGAGATGCTCCGATTCCACCGCGAGCACCTCTTGTATCTCGACCGCAGCGAGTTCCGCCGCAAGCTCACCCGCGCTCCGCCCGAGAACGACCGCCGTGACCGAGCCGTTAAGTTCTTCCGCCAGCTCTTGACCCGCCGCCAGAGCTTCCCATGTGGGACGAACCACACACCCCCCCAGATGCTCAGCGACGACCAGAATCTGATTGTGTTCGGGCGTCAAGGATTTAGAACTCTATTAGAGCACTCGCGCTTCGTTTTTGAGCTTATCCACCAGTCGAGCTGCAATCTCCTTGGGGTTGCCTTCCAGCAGCTCGCCGCGGGCTTTCTTGGGAGGTAAATAAATCCGCTCGATCTTCTGCCGGGGCGCAATCTCGGCGGCACTCAATCCTAAATCCGCCATCCCGATTCTCTGAAGTGGCTTGGATTTGGCCGCCATGATCCCTTTCAAAGTCGCATATCGCGGTTTATTGATGCCCGACTGAATCGCAAGCACGGCGGGCAGCGGCAGCTCGATCCTTTGAAACCATCCGCCTTCGAGTTCACGCTTCACATCGAGTTTGCCGCCGCTCATCCGGATTTCCATGATGATTGTCGAATGGGGCAGTCCGAGAAGTTCCGCCAGAATTACCCCGGTCTGCGCAAAACCCAGATCGTCGGATTGCAAGCCCGTCAGGATCAAGTCCAGCCGCTCTTTTGCGAGAGCCGCCGCCAGCACTCGGGCAACGCCGTAGGCGTCCAGATTCCCGAAGGCTGAATCCTCCAGATGAAGGCCGCGGTCCGCCCCCTTCGCCAGCGCCTCCTTAATTACCTGCTGGGCTCGTTGAGGGCCGAGGGTGCAAGCGAGGACTTCGCTCCGTGGCTCCGTCACCGTTTCTTTCAGGCGCAACGCTTCTTCAAGAGCATAAACGTCCGGCTCGTTCACTTCGAAGCTGGTTTCAGAATCCTTGATCCACGTTGCGTTATCATTCAGACGGAGGGGAGATCCGCGGGCCGGCACTTGCTTGAGGCAGACAGCAATTTTCATGACACGAAGAGGGTTGGGGACTGGCGCTAGGGGATGGGAATGGAGTCAGGTAATTGCACCTTGCTCTATCTCCCATTCCCTAGTCTCGAGCCCCAGCCCCCAACCCCCATTCCCTAACCCCTAACCTTCGTATCGCTTGAACAGCAGCGCGGCATTGGTTCCTCCAAAGCCGAAAGAGTTTGAAAGAGCATATTCCACAGAAGCTGCACGCGCCTGGTTTGGAACGTAATCGAGATCGCATTCCGGATCGGGAGTCTCATAGTTGATCGTTGGCGGCAATATCTGATCACGGAGGGTGAGCACCGTAAGCCCGGCCTCCAGGCCACCCGCCCCGCCCAGCAGGTGACCCGTCATTGACTTGGTGGAGCTCACGGCAAGTTTTTTGGCGTGATCTTTAAATACCCGCTTAATAGCCAGCGTTTCAAGGCGATCGTTATACGGCGTTGAGGTGCCGTGAGCGTTGACGTAAGCCACGCGATCTGGCGAAAGCTTTGCATCATCCAAGGCGTTCTCGATCACCCGCACGGCGCCGTCTGCGTCCTCCGCAGGTTGAGTAATGTGAAAAGCATCGGCGGACATGCCGTATCCGCACACTTCCGCCAGGATGGGTGCACCGCGCCGCAGGGCGAAGCCAAGCTCCTCCAGAATCAGGATGCCCGCCCCTTCACCGATCACAAACCCGTCCCGATCACGGTCAAAAGGACGGCTGGCCCTGGCCGGCTCATTGTTGCGCGTCGAGAGCGCCCGCATCGCGGCAAATCCTCCCACACCCATCGGCGTAATCGCGGCTTCCGCTCCCCCGCAAATCATCACGTCGGCATCCGCCCGCGCGATGATTTTAAAGGAGTCTCCCACGGAATGCGCGCTCGAGGAGCACGCCGTACACGTTGCTGAGTTAGGGCCTTTGGCTCCCCATCGGATTGAAACGAAGCCCGAAGCCATATTGACGATGGAAGCGGGAATAAAGAATGGCGAGATCCGGCGCGGGCCACCTTTCATCAGCGCCGTGTGCTCGCGCTCGATGACGTCGAACCCGCCAATGCCGGACCCAATGTAAACACCGGCGCGCCTGGCGGTCTCCGGAGTGAGCTTCAGACCCGACTGCTCCATTGCGAACTGGGAGGCCGCCATCGCAAACTGGATGAAACGACCCATTTTCTTCAGCTCTTTTTTCTCGACAAACTGAAGCGGGTCAAAGGCTTTCACCTCGGCGGCGATTGTGGCCGAAAAACCCGTCGCGTCAAAATGGGTAATAGTCGCGACGCCGCTCACCCCTCCCAGAATATTCTTCCACGTCGTGTCTGTGCCTACGCCGTCCGGGCTAACCAAGCCCAAACCTGTTACGACGACTCTTCTCGACAAGACCGATTCATCTCCTTGCCCGCCATTCGCCGGCCTTCAGTTCGCCGAGGACTTTACGTGCGACTGGATGTAATCCACCGCATCCTTTACCGTTGCGATCTTCTCAGCATCCTCGTCCGGAATCTCGATTTCGAACGATTCCTCAAACGTCATCACCAACTCGACGATGTCGAGCGAGTCCGCCCCGAGATCGTCCACAAAGTGCGCTGCCGGTGTAACTTCCGCTTCATCCACTCCAAGCTGCTCCACGATGAGCTGCTTGACCTTCTCTTCGATGGAAGCCATCAGACCTTCCTCCTCGGATTAAATGGTCAGTCATTCTAACAGTGACGAGGGACTAGTGACAAGCAAGTCTGTTCACGAGTAGTGGGCCAGCTTGAAATTGTAGCGGCAAGCCTACCTCGCCAGGTGGCGGCATGAAGCCGCCTCTACGCCAAACTGGCCACCACCTGTTCACGCCATATACATTCCGCCGTTGACGTTGAGGCAGTGGCCCGTGATATAGGCCGCCTCGTCGGAAGCCAGGAAACGCACCGCGTAAGCTACGTCGTGGTCTCGCCCGGTGCGCCCTAGCGGAATGACGCTCAATATCCTCTGTTTAACCGCCTCGCTCAGATTTTCCGTCATGGCCGTCGCGATGAATCCGGGCGAAACAGCATTCACGGTGATGCTCCGGCTCCCGACCTCCGCTGCCACCGCCTTGGTCAAGCCGATCAGGCCCGCTTTCGATGCGATGTAATTCGCCTGGCCCGCGTTTCCTGTCTGGGCTACCACCGACGCGATATTAATAATTCTCCCATATCGCTGCCTGACCATGAAAGGCAGGACCTTCTGAATGCAATGATACGCCCCCTCCAGGTTCGTTTTTAGCACCAGCTCCCAGTCTTCCGGCTTCATGCGCATCAGCAGATTATCGCGGGCAATGCCCGCATTGTTCACGAGAATGTCGATCTTGCCCCAGGTTTCAATTACCCGGTCTACGGTGCTCTTGACGGAAGCGGACACCCCCACATCCAGGCTCAGGCTAAGCGCCATCCCGCCTTTCTGCTCAACCTCCGCCTGAACGGCGCGGAGCTTCTCGATGCTGCGGGCGGCCAGCGCGACACTTGCTCCTGCATCCGCCAGCGACAATGCGCACGCTCTGCCAATGCCTTGCGAAGCACCCGTCACGAGCGCTATCCTGCCTTCCAGAATGTGACAGTTGTCCGACACCGCATCCAACCCTCTATATTCGGCGATCCACTAAAGCTTGCCCATTGAATCGAACCGCGACGAGCGTCTCCTCTAAAGATAAAGCGTCTTCCACGTGCGTGCATCGCGCGTTCCGGTCAATTTGGCGCATGAGGCCGTCAAGGACCTTTCCTGGTCCTACCTCAATAAATAGACTCGCTCCCTCCGACAAAAGTTTCAGTGCCGACTCCTGCCAAAGCACCGGGGCGGTGACCTGTCGCTTCAAGCCCTCGCGAATTTCCTCCACCCTTCGAACGCTGTGCGCCTCCACATTGTTGATCAGCGGGACCTGCGCTTCGCGGATGGGGGCCGCATCGAGGTCGTGCGCCAGCTTTGCCGCGGCCGGTTGCATCAGCGGGCAATGGAACGGCGCACTGATGTTGAGCATCACCGCGCGGCGGATGCCGTATTGAGGCGCGAGTTTCACCGCACGCTCAACCGCCGCCGTGTTTCCGGCAATCACCACCTGGCCCGGCGAGTTGAGGTTGGCCGGAACGCAAATTTGGCCCTGCGCTGCCTCGCGGCAAAGCGCTTCAACAGACCCTCGCTTGCCTCCCAGGCATGCTGCCATTCGACCCTTGCCCGCCGGCACGGCCGCCTGCATGTACTCCCCCCGCTTCCGGACCAGGAGCAAAGCATCCGCGAAGCTTAGTGATCCTGCTGCAACCAGCGCGGAGTATTCCCCCAGGCTGTGACCCGCTACAAAATCCGCTCGGATTCCTTTCTCCTCGAGTACCTTCGCGGCAGCCACTGAAACGGCGAGGAGCGCTGGCTGGGTGTTCGCCGTTAGCTGGAGGTCTTCCGCAGGCCCCTCAAAGCAGAGCCTTGAAATCGGGAAACCTAAAGTCCGGTCCGCTTCCTCAAAAACCGCGCGGGCGCTCAAGAAGCGCTCGAACAGTTCCCGCCCCATGCCGGGATATTGGGAGCCTTGACCGGGGAACAAGAAGGCAATTTTCAATACGCGAATTCCCTGAAAGAAGAAGTGACGAGCGTCCAGTGATGAGTGACGAGAGAAAGACTTCAGGCAACGAACAGCATCTTCAACTCACCACGAATCACTCGTCACTGATCCCTGTTTCTATGACCATCGCACCAGCGCCGAGCCCCAGGTGACGCCTGCCCCAAAAGCTGACATCAGAACCAAATCGCCTTTCTTGAGGCGGCCGCTGCGGACGCACTCATCCAGACACAAAGGAATCGACGCTGACGAAGTGTTGCCAACGCGATGAATATTGGAGAAGACTTTTTCAGGGCTCAGGCCCAGCCGCTCCCGGACGGCCTCGGTGATGCGGTGATTGGCCTGATGAGGAATGAAGAGATCAAGTTCGTTTGGCTTCAGTTG
>JBOGJS010000171.1:0-5622 GCA_050745365.1 Terriglobia bacterium | reverse complement strand
GCCTTGAACGAAACTACCAAAGCACGCAGCGCCGTATTAGTACCCGGTGGCGGCAGCGGCCTTTTGCGGTCGAGGAGCGGACTTCCAATCCGCAAGAGCCGAGATGAACTGGCTCATTCGAGGATCTTCCCAGTCCGTAGCGCCGATGATTTTATCCACCAACCGGCCATCCCGTCCGAAGATATAGGTCTCAGGAAACTTGAAGGTGCCAAACCGCGCGGCAAGACTCTGGTTCGGGTCGCGCAGAATGGAGTAGGTAAGGTGATAACCCGCTACAAATTTCTGGAGGGCTGCCAGGTTCTGATCGACACTGACTCCGATCACCCGGATTCCCAGCGGCTTCATCTGTTGGGCAAACTTTTCGAGGCTGGGTGCTTCCTCAACACACGGCGGGCACCACGTGGCCCAGAAGTTCACCAGGACGACGTCGTGGCCGCGATCGCGAAAGGAGAACGAACTTGCATTAACCTGCTGCAAGGTAAACCCGGGGGCCTTATCCCCCGTCCGGAGCGGATGGTTCGCCCGGCCCCAGACGAGCGAGATAACTACCCCCACCAGCACCGCGATGATCCCGCATTCGATCCATAGAGATTTGCTCATGTTAACCAGCATTTATTATACTGGCGTTTGCGGCGGGAAGCATCCGCAAGATTCGATTTTCCGTAATGTCTCAGAACACGTCACATGGCCCATCACCTGGAGCGTACAGTTTCGGCAATTATTCCGGCGCGTAATGAAGAGCTGACCATCACCCGGGCGGTGCGCTCGCTGGCGGGCCAGCCGGGTATTGGCGAGATCATCGTGGTAGACGATCAGTCGCAGGACCGGACGCCTGAAATTCTCGCTGAACTGAAAAGCCAATGCCCTGTGCTTTGCACGGTACGGCTCGATCACCTGCCTGAAGGCTGGGTGGGCAAGTCGCGCGCGGCGGCCGAAGGCGCTAAGCTTGCCAGCGGCGAATGGCTGCTCTTCACCGATGCCGATACGGAGCATCAGTCTGGAAGCCTCGCAACGCTTCTCGCGCGGGCGGAGCGCGCCGAGGCGGACATGCTCTCCATCTCGCCCGGCCAGCGCGTGGAGACCTGGTGGGAAAAAGCGGTGATCCCTCTCGTCTACGTCCAGCTGGCACGATTGTATCGCTTCGAAGACGTGAACGATACGGGTTCACCCACAGCCGCCGCGAATGGGCAATACATCCTCATCCGCCGAAGCGCTTACGACCGCATCGGCGGTCACGAAGCCGTGCGCGAAGCCGTGCTGGAAGACGTGGCGCTTGCACGGCGGGTGAAATCGACAGGCGGCAGGATCATTTTTCTGCCCGGTGCTGAGTGGGCCGAGACACGCATGTACCGGACTTTCCGTGAAATGTGGCTCGGCTGGACGAAGAACCTTTTTTTGCTCTATGGCGGCAACACACCTAAGATTCTGAGAACGGCGTGTGAGCTTCTATGTCTCTTCTGGCTGCCTCAGGTGATTGTTATCGTTCTTTTAGCAACGTTTTGGCCGGCTCCGTCGAAAGCCTGGATTCTGGCGCTCATCATTGCGTGTGCCGCGCTCTTTCTGGGATACGGTTGGCGCTATGCTCGGCAGCTTAAGCGGCTGGGATTTCCAGCCTATCTCTGGATGTATTTTTGGATAGGGGCGACGCTTTTCATCCTGATGCTCCTGAATTCGCTCCGTGCCTACAAGCGGGCAGGCAGCATCGAATGGAAAGGGCGAGCATATTCCACAAAGAGGGCATGGTGATTTACCTTACGCGGCGAGTAGAGTTTTCCGCCTCTCATTATTACCATAATCCTGCTTTCAGTCCGGAGGAAAACCGGCGAATCTTCGGCAAATGCAATAATCCCCACGGCCATGGGCACAACTACGCGCTCGAGATTACCGTTGCGGGCGAAGTCAATGGCTCCACAGGCATGGTGCTGAACATCAAAGATCTGAAGCGGCTGGTCGAAACCGAAGTGCTCGACCCGATGGATCATAAATTCCTCAATAAAGAGGTGCCCGGGTTTGACACGACCATCCCCACAACCGAAAACATCGCTATCGAAATCTGGCGTCGGCTCGCTCCCAAACTCAGCTTCGGAAAGCTCCACCGGGTTCGTCTCTATGAGACCGCCGACCTTTACGCGGACTATTACGGAGACTGATGGTTTACCTCACTCGCCGGTATCGCTTTGCCGCTTCGCATCGATTGCACAACCCAGCCCTCACGCGGGAAGAGAACGCGCGGATCTATGGAAAATGCAATAATCCTTACGGCCACGGGCACAACTACGTGCTGGAAGTGACACTGGCGGGACCCGTGGATTCAGGCACCGGTATGGTTTTTGATCTAGCTGCATTGGACACCGTGGTTGAGCGGGAAATCTTAGACCGGCTCGATCAAAGCTGCTTGAACCTGGATGTGGAGCTTTTCAAGAATGTGGTCCCTACCACCGAGAATGTCTGCATGGAGGTTTACAAGGTGCTGCGGGAACAGTTGGAGCGCATTGCCTCGCGCGGACAGGCGCGATTGCACAAGGTGCGGCTGGAGGAGACGAGCTCGAATTATTTTGAATACGAAGGTTAGCATGGATCACAAAGAACTGCAGTTGCTTGAGGAAAGTGCCGTGACGCCGGCGGATCCCCTCGAGGAATTCTACGAGGAAATTCTACGCGGTCTCGGAGAGGATCCTGCCCGCGAAGGCTTGGTGCGGACGCCGCATCGAGTGGCAAAATCGCTTCGGTATCTCACCAGCGGATACCACCAGGACGTGGACAAAATATTGAATGGAGCGCTCTTTGACGTGGCCTACGACGAGATGGTGATCGTCAAGGACATTGAAATCTTCAGTCTCTGTGAGCACCATTTGCTGCCCTTCTTCGGCCGTTGTCACGTGGCCTACATTCCCGATAAGAAGGTGATTGGCCTCAGCAAAATACCGCGCCTGGTGGACGTCTTCGCCCGGCGGCTTCAGGTGCAGGAGCGCCTCACCCGTCAGATTGCTGAATCTCTTATGGAAAAGATCCATCCTCAGGGAGTTGCGGTTGTCATTGAAGCGCGGCACCTCTGCATGATCATGCGTGGCGTTGAAAAGCAGAATTCCGTTGCAATGACGTCCGCCATGCTGGGCGCCTTCCGCGACGAGCATCGGACGCGTGCGGAGTTCCTCACGTTGATTCACGGACCTCGCTGAGCGTTGATGGAATTCTGAAAACCTCGGAGCGGGCGTCCTGAGGCAGCTCATCGGGACGACGAGCGATCTCTGTCTTTGCTTATTTTTAGACGTGCGGGGATTCTTCTCCCGCTTCGCGGGATCAGAATGACAGTCAAAGCGACTTTCTCACTGTCCAGAGTTGAAAGTGTTCTTGACGGCGTGGTCTGGAATGAACAACCTGAGGGCGAAGATTATCCTCATCACGGGCGGGAGCCGTGGCATTGGCCTGGCGATTGCGCAGGCGTGCGCCAGTGAAGGGGCGCAGACGCTGCTGGTCGCGCGGCATCGCGCCGCGCTCGAGCGAGCTCGATTGAGCGTCCCCGGCGCGATCGCTCTCCCCGCCGATGTGACTCGGGCGGCGGACCTCGCGCGGCTCTTTAAGTCAGTGGCTCAGCGCTTCGACCGGCTGGATGTGCTCGTCAACAATGCCGGCGTTTTTACGTTCAAGCCGTTTGTTCGCACTTCCCTTGCCGATTGGGAAAAGAACCTCCGCTCGAACCTGACCTCGCTTTTCCTCGTGACCCGCGCAGCGCTGCCCCTGCTCGATCGTAGTCGCTCTCCTCAAATCGTGAACATCCTTTCTGTCTCCAGCCGGAGTGCCTTTCCCAATTGCTCGGCTTATTCCGCCTCCAAGTTTGGCGCCCTCGGATTTACGCGGGTGCTTGCCAAAGAATTGCCCAGAATTCGCGTCACCGCGGTCCTGCCCGGCGCCACCAATACGCGCATGGCGGATGAGTTTAATTTTCCAATCGATCGCAGCAAGCTGCTCCGGCCGGAGGATGTTGCGCGATCAGTGGTCAGCGCGCTGGTCGAACCGGCGCACGCGAATATCCAGGAAATTCTCCTGACGCCCTCGGCAGGCGATTTCTCGCGACGCCCGCGCACAAAGAAAAAGTGACCTGGTGGACGAGATAGCTGGTCACCGGTATTGCAGGCGCGCACTCTTATTTCTGCCCAATATCTTGGGAATGCACCGAGATCGCAGAGGGCATCAACGAGCTCGCGGTGCATCTCGAGTCGGGGTGGCGCATACGTGGCGTAGTTTGCGATGTATGCGGACCGACAGTATCGCAGATATCGCAAAAGACGCGATGTCTGCGTCAGCCAGACTGTAAAGCATTAGCTGGGACGGCACACTATGGGGAGGCGGGCAGGCGGCTGAAAAGAGCTTTCGCAAAGGCCTCGTCTTCATCAATCTGGGCGTCAATGATGCACGCGACCGTGTCGAGCCAGGGCGCCCAGCCGGCGGGGAGATTCGCAAAGTCTTTTTCGGTGGTGACCAGCATAGATGCCCCGGACTTTTTGGCTTTCCGAAGGATCGATTCAAGATCGCGGGCAGAATAGAGGTGATGATCTTCGAAGGCGAGAGTGCCGGAAAGGGCGATTCCCCAGCGGTTGAGATCGCAGAAAAAGGCTCGGGAATTTCCAACACCGCAAAAGGCGAACGCGAGCTTTCCCGTGAGGGTGCTGAGTGGCCGCAGTTCTCCACTCCGAAGTTCCTGCAGCGCGCGAAGGCGGGTGCGACAATGAAAAAGGCGTGCTTCCGGATTGAAGCGGCTTGCAAGCTCTTCAAGGGGAGCGGAATCGGCAAGATCCCGGCGGGTGAAAACAATCAGGTGAGCGCGCCGAAGCGCATTGGGAGGTTCGCGCAGCCGCCCTGCTGGAAGCAGGGCACTATTCGAGAGCGGCTGAGTAGCATCTATCGTCAGAATATCGACATCCCGACGGAGCTGCAAGTGCTGGAAGCCATCATCCAGGAGATGAACATCAACGTCGAAATGCTCTTCGGCGAAGCGGCCACCGCGATACCGGTCCCCGCACACTACCACGGGAACTTCCGGCAGTCGGCGCGAAAACAGGACCGGCTCATCGCCAGCTTCGCGCGGTTCCGGAGGAGTGGCCGCCAGAGGAGCAAGCGCGACGAGCGCGGGGCCCGCTGCGCGGCCATACCCCAGAGTGAGGATGGCCGGGCGCCATCCACGATCGAGAAGCAGCCGGGCCACAAGCGCCACCAACGGCGTCTTACCCGTTCCGCCGACGCTGAGGTTTCCCACGCTGATCACCGGCCGGCCGAGCTTGCGGCTCGCCAGCCAACCACGGCGGTAAGCAGCGCTCCGCGCCGTGACGGCCCAGCGGAAGCCTGTCGCGAAGGGCGCGAGCAGAGGATTCATCCGCTTCCTGTTCGAGCCTGAGGCTCTGCCTCGCCGAGCAGGGGGGAAAGGCGGGCAAGAATTCTCAGCGCGGCGCCGGATTCCTGTTCCACAACGCGTCGCGCCGCTTCGCCCATCGCCTGGCGGCGGCCTCGATCTCCCAGCAGCCTTAATATCTCCGTAGCCATCATTTCCCAGTCTTCGACCTGGATGCTTGCATTCGCCTGAAGCAAAACTCGCGCAGCATCACGAAAATTCTCCATGTGGGGACC
>JBOGJS010000170.1:0-9721 GCA_050745365.1 Terriglobia bacterium | reverse complement strand
CGAACTATCGTTCCGCCCGGCAGCAACCCTCCCATCAGCACGTTGGCGCAAAGGTGCATGTGATGATGACCATCGAGCCGCTTTGGCTCCGCACCATAAAGGCGGCGGAACTCCTCAATTTGAGCCGCGACGACGTACTTGAAGGAGCGAACCAGCCCAGGATGAAAAACCGCCCGTGCAATCCCGTATCCCTGCAGGTACCGCGCGAGCACCCGCTGATTTGCCACCAACCGTGGCAGGCACCCTGGCGCCGAAAACGGCGTCGTGAAGTTCAGATGCAGGCCGGTATCAATCCCGGCTTCTCGCGCCACTGCCGCCGCTCGCTCCGAGTCCTCCATGAATACCATGCCGCTCACCGAGGAAATGGCCCCGCTCCGCGCGCACTCAAGAATCCGCTCCGTCGTCTCGCGGTCCCGCCCCCAATCGTCAGCGTTGATGATAAGAAGACCGGTGCGAGCGATATCGCCGCTCTGATGACCGGATTCATTCAGTCGCATACAACTGCCCGAATGCTCGCTCAAACGGTCACGTTCCGAAAGAGTTCGGCTAGTCAAAACAGCGATTCTGTTCTCTTGACGTTTCCCCATGGGAGGCGGGTTTGGTGCAATACGCCGTTATCGTGTCGCATGTCCTCACGCCGCAGCAGAGGGCCGCAAGTCCGGACGCAAGTACACCGGAGCGAAGCCAGGCGGCCAGACATTTACGGAAAGACTCGTGTTGCCTCATCGACCTGTAGCTGCTTCTGATCATGCGGGGGTAAACGGGCTTGCCCACGAGCGAGGAGATCGAAAATCCGCTCGTCCGCAAATAGGCCGTCAACGTGCCTGTAGAAAAGTGGTACAGATGAATCGGCAGCATCAGGAACGACCAGTGTGAGCTGAAAACGCGGGCGCTATGAGATTCGATGTTCGGCACTGCGATAGCCAATCTTCCGCCGTGCTTTAGGATGCGGAAGCACTCGTCAAGGTACTCCAAGGGGGAGTGCGTATGCTCCAGAACATGACTCATGACTACTGTGTCGAAGTAACAATCCGGGTAGGCAGCGCTGCGCAATGTTCCCTGATGTACTGTTACTCCGAGTCTACGCGCATTCGTGGCGGCCTTCTCTGAGGTTTCAACGCCATGGACCTCGAATCCTCGCTGTTGGTACCAGGATGCTCTCTCGCCGTCGCCGCACCCCACATCCAGGAGTTTCCCTCGCAGCACGCTAGGTATGATTACGTCAACCATGCCAATCAAGCCCAACCGGCGAATCGCCCACAGGCCGGGCGACGACCGATAACCTCCCAATCCTTCGGAGAGCATGTTCCTTAGCCTTGCCCTAGGCGAGCGCTGCCGTTCCGCCATGCTGCTATGGGCGTAATAGCCGGCCTCGTAAAACTCCCCAATGGCTTCCGGCTCCGGGCGGGGGTTGAGGTAAACCAGCCCGCAGGCAAGGCATTTCACCAAAGTCATAGGCCGACTCGCCCGCAGGGATCGCGCTACCTGAAGGAAGCTGCCGCGCCGTTCGGACCCGCATAGGTCGCAGGCAACCTCTTCCCATGTTGAGCTCATTGCTTTGGCGGTCCAACCTCAACGGGCGCTCTGCTTTCCGTCCGCAGCCGCGAGTAAACCGCTTCAAAAGTGCAAGAAGGTATTGCATTTGCCCGCAAGAAAGAGAGAAACGCATCCACGATCGCGGGCTCCGTCAAATCCTTGGTGTGTCCAATGGCTACAACAGGCCTGTATAAACCCGGTTCAGCTCGATCTTCACTAACGATCCCATCGAGCATGGAGGTCAGCTCCTTGAGTGTCATCCGGCAGAAGTCGAGCTTCAATGGATACCGGGCGCGCACGAGGTCCCGGACACGGTTGACCCTTTGCTGAGCGGTTGGAGCACCCGTTCCAAAACCGTTACTCATCCGCAGGCGTTTGGACGTCGGCATCCTCCAAAATGGAACCATCTCCGTATAGATCGGCAGTTCAAGCCACTGACCTTGAGGGTCCGGCTCGATGACGTCACGGCTGAAAGTCCAGTAATAGCCGTTTCGCAGCGCCCTCCGGTAATCTAATTTGTGGTTGTGCTGCAGGCCGCCTTTGAAGACGGAAGAATCTATCCTGACGCCGCTCTCCGCCAGGACACTTGCCGCTGTTTCTGTCGGCTGGAACAGCCAGTTTCCGGCGCGAAAGGACAACGGCGTGAACCGCGGCTCCTTCAGGATCTGCCGAAGGTAGCCCAGCGACGACTCCACAATTTCGGATACTCGCCTTCGCGGCAACGGGCACAAATTGTATTCGCTATAGTCAAGAAGCCACTGCCCGTGCTCGTATCGGGCATTACACCACTGGGGATGCAGGTGTAATCCGATCTCAAACCCGCCCTGGCGAAAATCTTGTATCTGCCGCCGGACGTCGCCAATCGCCGGATCCGTACCCCATGCGTCGATCTTTTCGAGCTCGGCGACCTCCACAAAAACGACGAAGCGCGCAGCCTGCCTCTCGAATATCTCCTTCAGCCGCTGCGCCGGCCCGTAGACCAAATCCTTCAGGGCGCCCGCGCCATTCCCGTAGATTTCGTAGTCCAGCGTGAAGATGCACTCGATCATTCAAACGTAATCTCAGCAGCCTTCATCAAAAGGAACCGCTTAAACCTTATTTCTCACGAAGTTCTTAATATCATTTAGCGAATGCTGCGTCCGGGGGGAGAGCATTCGATAGCAGGACCTCAGACAACGCCGTGCACTCCTCCGGAGCCTGGCCCGATAGAAGGGTCTCCGAAGGACCGCCTCCGCCCAGGCGCCAAAGCCGTCCGATTCAGACCTGTTGTGATACTCAATCCCGGTAGCGGTATTTCTCGTCACGAAGTCACCTTCGAGCAGCGCCGACACGATGGCCTCCGCCGTCAATTCGTGCGGCGCCGGCAACGAGATGATGTTCGCAACGGTCAAGCTTGCACGATGGAGGTCACACCCGAAGAAATAACGGAGCCTGCTTCGCCGCGGGTCCGCGCTCAGCCTTGCAAGAAGACTGAGCGGCGGAATGTACCTGCTGTCCGCCTCTTGGTTCCATAACTCCAGCCCGTTGATCTTATATCTTTCCAAGTGGTCGCGAACGAGCTCAAACCGGTATTTTGAAGGATGAGCTAACACCTTTAAGACGCGCGGGTCTGCTTCTTCCGGCCACCGCATCCTGGAGATCTCACCATAGCTCCGAACAGGACAAACGATCGTGTGCAATCCCGAGAGGTCAACCTCCGCCCCGGGTATGAGAAGGAAACCTATGTTTTGGGTGACCTCATTTGCTTCTCGCACATAGCGATCGAGCTTGGCCGCGTTGAGATCCTCAAAATGTTCCGTCATGACGCAAAATGAGAGTCCCCGCCGGCTCAGGCTCGACGCAATCTCACGGAGACCGCTCTTCCCGTCATGTGAATACGTGGAATGAAAGTGAAAGGCGCCATGGATCAACTCCTGCATTGTTATCTCGCGTAGTCTCCCCTGTCCGAAGGGTTCTTCAACGATCGTCGGAGGCGGCACACTAGATCAGCTCCTGCATCACCCGGCCGAAAAATGGCATCGGGTCCTCGCGCGCAAAGATCAGCTCCGTTGTGCGTGGGTCAAAGAATGATCCCACATAGGACCTGACCGAGGCCCAGCGTGTCGGAAACTCTCCCGGGCAAAGCGCCGGTTTGCCCCTGAGACAAACGAGCAACCACTTCGTGTCTCCGACAAGGTACCTGCCTTTGATTCCAATCTTGTACCGTTTCTCTCCAGGCTTAACCTCGATCCCGTTCAGCATCTTCCAATACAGGTACGGCAGATCAAGCCCCGCCGCCGAAGCCAGCATCACCGTGCCCCAGAACCTGCCGTTAATCTCCATGAGATAGGGTTGGCCGCACCGGCGGTCGATTTTGTATTCCACCATGGCGGGCCCGCTGAACCCGACGGTCCGAAGCAGTGACGTGGCCGCCTCCAGCAGCCGAGGCTCGACGGGGATGGTTTCGGCTACGGCACTCGGGCCGCCCAAGGGGTTACTCTCGCGGATTCTGCGGTGGCCGAGCACCACGACCGGATGACCCTCGGCGAATAAGCCGGAAACTCCGACGCCGTACCCGTCGATGTATTCCTGCACCAGCACCGTCTGCCCCTTCTCCAAACGAGAAGCGCACTCCCTCTCAAGCTCGCCTCGGTTAAATGCATAAGCCGTTTTGTGGCTTGTTTCGGCTTTACCCGAATGGATTACCTCGCTGCTTGCGGACTTGACCGCTACGGGGAATTTCAGTTGAAGCGCGCCGATTTCGTCCCAGGAAGCACGCGAAACATGCACTGTCGTCGGCACGGAGATGCCCAGCGACTTCGCAAGCTTCAGTGTATTCGCCTTGCAAAAGGTGGTCTCGATTGCGCGCTCCGAAGGAATAATAGGCACACAGCTCAGTTCATTCCGGTATTTGCTGCACGCCATGATTGCAGCTTCCGAAGTGGGAAAGACGGAATCGGCTGCGAATTCGCGGCAATAGCGGTTCACGTCTTGAACGAACCCGGATAGATTGCGCTTGGGGCTCGTATAGACAAACGTTTGCTTGCTGTAACGGGACAGCAAACTCATATCCCAGCGAGTTTCGCCACCCACCGCAAACGGGACATGGTGCTTCCCCCAAGAGCGGACACAAGCAAGCGTGCGGGTGGAGTAGCCGTCGAGCAGTAGCACCTTTGCAAATCTCTTCCCCCGGTAAACGTGCTGCGGAAGTAGCGTCGGTGCTGCCTGTTGACTCTCAGGCTGCTCAGTATCGAGCCTTAAGTTGTTCGGCATCAGCGGAGACACGGGCCTACGAGGCGGCTTTGAATGCTAGTTGACCACCGCGCCACGCCGTAGGATACGGCGAAAGATACCCTTCAATCGTCCTATTTGATCGCGTTGCCGGAGGTCAACCAGTTCCTGCGGCAGAGTCCGCTCAGCGGCACGGAGTAGGTTCCAAAGATAGGCGGCAATCATCAACGAGCCTCCGATAACGTAAGGCTTGTTCCCCATCTGATAGACGCCCCGGAAAACCTCCCACGCGGGATGGCTTCCAAGAAGATAGTCCATCCGGCCCCTATGCAGTCTTTCGCGAAGCCCACTGTGTTGGGCGCCTCCCATCGCGCGATGGTGCAGAACAGCTTTTTCCGTAAATGTCTTTGTTTGCCATCCCTGCGCCCGCACGCTGAGCACTGCGATCAGATCAATCCCCCCCGATCTAACCGGCATATATCCGCCGATCGCCTCGAAGCACTCGCGCCGGAACAGTTGGCAGGCACCGGACACGTGTTCTATGCTGACGAATCGGTAATCGTAGGTCTGGTTGACGCCATTCTTAAACGGCGTTCCTGCCAGTCCGAGGGCAGGGTCGTCGGCGATCTTCTGAAGCAGGAAGCTAAAGTACTCCTGGTCGAACGAGATGTCGGCGTCCATGCTGCCAATCACTTCGTATTTTAGGTCTCTTACCCTGGCGTAGCCGGCGTTAAAGGCGTAGACCTTCCCCGCAAAATGCCGTTCTCGGCGCTCCGGCATGCGAACGAGTTCAATCCATGGATGATCAGCGGAATACCGGGTTACAATCTCATCCGTGGCGTCCGTCGAACCGTCACTGACAATCACCCATTTCAGAGGACGGACGGTCTGTGCCACCACGGACTTGATCGTCAATTCGATGAACTGCGCTTCGTTTCGCGCCGGCGTAATCAGAACGTAGGTTGGGAGTGCGGGCATCGCTATGCTTCAAGGGGAGCTAATACATGAGATTGTGGCTGTTTCGCCGCCACATTCGATTCGGCAAGGAGCATGGACAAGGCCAGCAGCATCCACGCCTGGGACCACCGCATGTAGGAAGTCCGATTGATGCCGAAGCGATGAACGCGATAATAGAAGAAGCCTCGATCGTCCCACATGTGGGACACAGCCCATTGGAACACCGAATGAGCCAATCGGATGTTCTCCGGGTCAAGATCGCGGAATGCCAGGAGGGTAATCACGCTCTGCGCCACGCAATGAACGTCAACGGGATACTCGCGGTTGTGGAAGTACCTCACCGAGCCGTCTGGACGGAAAAAATGCGCTCGATAGAACTCAAACCCGCGCTGAATGCAGGAATCAAACTCCGCTGTGCCGGCATCGGCGGCAATTGCTCGCAGCGCGCAGAGGTTGTATCCAGTGTGAAAGTTGTCAATCCATCGCTGGGATCGACCCTCGCCGTAGTACCACGACCCGTCCGCAAGTTGGCTTTGGGCTGAAAACCTGGCCACTCGAAGGGCGGGAGCGAGAAATTGCTCTTCACCCGTAATTCGATCGAGACGGCATAACAGAGCGGCGGCAAGGAAGTTCGCATTGTGGGTTTGCGACCGAACCGACGGCAGAGGATAGCTGAAGCCTGCCAACGAACCGCCGTCCGTCCAGTAAAGGCGGTCAAGGAGGTATTGCCCTGCGCTCGCCGCCATCCTCAAGCACCGAGAGTCGTGAACTCGCTCGTAGGCATCCAGCAGCGCATTGGCGGCGAAAGTTGTCGAGACCAGGTTCGGTGCGCCTGCCGGCACCAAAACCGCGCGCCCCTGCCACGGAAAACTGTACCCCCAGCACCAATGAGAAAGGCCCGGAGACCGAAGGGCAGTCAACCGGTCAATCATCAGCTCGACGAGGCCTTCATCATCGGTCAGGCCGATCTCCGCGAGCTTGACGAACGCGGAAAGAAAGAGCGCCAGGGCTTTAGGATTCTGTGTCTTTGGAATGAGCAGCAGCCGGCGGAGGTTTACTGGACTCCGCTTCAAAGCCTGGGTAAGAACAAGGCGCGGAAGCCGTGCATCGAAGAAAGGGAAGGCGGTAAGAAGACGGCTGTTAAGCGCGTCGTAAGGGTCATAACCCGCCCAGTTAGCCGCCTGACAGTAAGAGAGAAGCTTCGTCACTGCTGTCTTGAGGTCCGGTTTCATCACAAACATAGCGTGCCGGCGACGTCAGCGACTTTGCCGCATGGCCGGTTTCGGGAGGTCTCGCGGTTGCCGTCGCTCCGCTCCCGGCAAGCGCGAATCAAGACGTCTACGATGCGCGTCGCGGCTTTCCCATCCCACCCTTTTGGCAGGCAATGCCCGTTTTTGCTGTTCAACTGCCGCCGAATGGAGTTCCGAATCCCTTCTTTGCTGGTCCCAGCGAGAACATTGGTTCCCATCTCAACGGTTATCGGTCTTTCGGTATTGTCCCTGACGGTCACACAAGGAACGCCAAGGCAGGTTGTTTCCTCCTGAATTCCCCCGGAGTCCGTGATCACGAGTTTTGCATGCATCATCAGACACAGAAAGTCCAGGTATCCCAGAGGGTCGATCATGCGAACGACAACGCGCTGATTTTGCGGATTGGGACGGTTGGAGCCGGGCTGGTGATCACCGGCCGCGAACTTGTGCTCCAGACCAAACTCCCTTATGCGGTTTCGGGTGCGTGGATGGACGGGGAAGATGACGGGAACTTTTCTCGTGAGCTCCCGAAGGCCATCCACGACATTTAACAAGCTGTCGCGATGGTCCACGTTAGAAGGACGATGAAGCGTCAGCAAAGCATAGGGCGCGATCGAACGGCGAGGAGACCCGTCGGGGGCCACACCCCCAAGGCCCAAAAGATCGAGAATTGGGGACGCCTTGGCGCGGTCCTTGCCAGCCGCAAGGGAATCGATCATCGTATTCCCGGCAAAGTGAACTTTCTCCGCTGGCATACCTTCGGAGGCGAGGTTGCGAAGCCCGCTCTCCTCCGTTACAAACAGCAGGTCGGAAAGCTGGTCCGTCACGATACGGTTGATTTCTTCCGGCATGGTGCGGTCAAAGGATCTGAGCCCTGCCTCGATGTGGGCAATGAGCGGGCGCCTCCCGGAACCGTCAAAGGAGATCTTCGAAGCTACCAGAGCGCAGGCTACGGTGGAATTCACGTCGCCAACAACGACCAGCAGATCCGGTTGTTCGCCAAGCAGTGCCTCCTCAAACTTCGTCATAATTTCGGCAGTCTGCCGGGCGTGCGACCCGGAACTGACGCCCAGGTGAATATCAGGCGCAGGGAGACTAAGGTCGGCGAAAAATGAGTCGGACATGAGCGCGTCGAAGTGCTGCCCTGTATGTACGAGGACAGTTTGAATCGCACCGGACAAAACCTCGCCGCCCGGCGACGGATTGCTACCGGTTAACCCGGCGCTGTAACTGTTGATGGCTCGAATCAAGGGAGCCGCCTTCATGAAGTTCGGCCGGGCTCCCACAACGATCATCACTTTCATATGCATTGATCAGCCTTCACTGGCTCTCCGTCGGAGCTCTGATCTTCTGCTCGACGCCGAAGTGAAAGTTTTGCGGTCGAATTTGATTCAGTTTCGCGGCGCGGCAGAAGCAGAGCGCGCCTCCGATTCTGCAGCCGGTCCGCATAGGTCCCGCGATGCCTCCGCCTGGACTGTTGAGGCCGACCCGACTATCGCGTCGATGTGCCCGACAATGGTTTGTAAGGCTGGCCGGTTGCCATTGCGAGGGTTGGCCCGGCCGTTTCGATGCGCCAACACGATTTTTGCCTGGATCTCATCCGCATTCTTGATGAAAATCAGCCGGCCCTGTGCCTCTAAGTAACGATCGACGGCGCCCGTCGAGCCGCGAAAGATGCTGTAAACCGGAACCCCTAACGCTGCCGCCTCGCGATTCATCGTCCCTCCGCCACTGATGACCAGATCGGAGTTCCAAATGAGGTTCAGGCCGTCAACGGCGTGCTCGGGAATAATAAGCTTCTTGTTTGCGAAGAGGCTTGGCCACTTTTGCCGCACCGCCGCCTCCTGCCTCTTATTGCGCGGCAACAGGACGACTGTGGTTTCTGGACGTCCACTCAGGAAGTCAATGACGCCGTCGAAGAGAGAATCGCTTTCGGGATTGCGATAGTGGGCTTCGCTCGCGGGTGGCCGCACTGTCACAACCAGCTCGCTTTCGCTCAGCCCGAGCTGAGCCCGAATTCCTGGATCCGGTCTAAAGCCCGGCACATACACGTCTTCCTTAATCCCCGGATACCTAAGTACGCGATCTTGTCTGAATGCACCCGCCGGAATAGGGATCACTTCGGGCGCCATGATCCAGGTTGGATGAAGAAATGACACTCCTTTCGCGAATTCATAGTCAAATATGCTTAACGAGGGAACACGCAATATCACCGAAGCGATGAGCTGCGCTCGGGATCCGTGCGATAACGCCAGGTCTGGTTTCGCCTTCATTGCCAAAGGCAAAAGCTGTAACGTGCGCATCAACGTGCCATAGGCCTTGAGCACCGTCCGCTTTCCGTAATGGCGCCCTACACGTTTGTATTTAAGCTGAAAGAGCGCCGCCAGTTCACAGACCTGATACGCGTCGCGCGCCGTTAGTGTCACTGAATGGCCGCGCCGTTCAAGCTCCTTGATGATGGGGGCAAAGAAAGGGATATGCGGTGAATTGTCCAAATCGATCCAGATATTCATCTCGGCGAACTCCTATCCGGGTTAAGCAAGGCGAACCATTTTCCCGCGCTCTTTCAACGACTTGTCCGCCGCTTCGAGCATTCGGACTACACGCAGTCCTGCGATGCCATCGTTAAACGGCTTTTCGCCTTTCGAAATGCAGTCGATGAAATAGCTGGCTTCTTTCTTCAGTGCCTCGGTGGGCTCGACCTTGGGCGCCCACATATCTCCCGTCCGATAGCTGATGAGCAACTGATAGACGCCTTCGCCGTTCTT
>JBOGJS010000169.1:0-8375 GCA_050745365.1 Terriglobia bacterium | reverse complement strand
ACTTTGAGCCCACCCCCTGTGTCCAGCGGCAGATATGGGTAAAGACCAGCCTCAGGGAGAGCGCTGTGATCTTCGGCTGTCGAGGAGCGCTGCCCGACGCTGGGGGCAACTCAAAAAGTTTTGATGCGTCTTCGAAGCTATGAGGATATCCCACTTGCTGCAGGCTGGAACCCGGTTAGCTTCACCTGGTGGTCGAGCGCACTGAAGGCCTGGCGGAGGGAGAGGGATTCGAACCCCCGAGCCCCTTTCGGGGCTAACGGTTTTCAAGACCGCCGGTTTCAACCACTCACCCATCCCTCCCGAGCAGTTCACAGGAACCGCCGAGCAGGCACGTCCTATTGTAGCAAACACCACGCTATCGAATCTTACCGCGGGCGGCGACGCGCCACGAGCCGGTCACTTCCTGTTGGCGGATCAAAAACACCTCATCGTGCATGTTCACGCAGGTGCAGACGTGATTTGGGATAACCGTGACAACGTCGCCCACCTTCAGCTTCCGCTCGCTGCGGGTAACATCAAGATGGCCGTGCTCTTCGTTCAGTTTAATGATGATGGCTCCTGGCGCTTCCATCACCATGCCATATCCGGTTTTGGGGCCAGCGCCGAGGAGGTCGGAGGAAAGAGTCTTTGAGCCTGCGTCAATCATGGCTCGGCCCGGCACGGCCGTCGAAACGACGGTTGCCACCACGCGCGCCGCACAGTCCTCCAGCTTACACACACCCTGGTAATACGTGTTGAGGTCGTTATAAACGTACGTCCCGGGCCGGATTTCCGTAATGCCAGGAATACCGTCCGATGAGAATGCAGAAGGTGTTGAGCCGGCGGAAACAATTTCCACGGGCATACGTTCCTGCTCAAGCGCGGCGCGCGCTTTTTGAACCGCTTCCGCCACTCGCGCCACTTCCTGGCGCCGTTGCTCCTCCGTGCCCTGGATGTTCCCGGGATACGTCATCAGGCCGCGAAAGCGGAGGCCTGGCAGCGCCTCCACTTTGCGCGCAAGCTCGACGCAGGCCGGGCCCGGTGCCACTCCGCAGCGCTTAAGCCCCGCGTCAAACTCTACCAGGACGCCGAAAGTAACACCTTGGGCTGTAGCGGCTTTCGAGACTTCGCGGGCGTCTGTTTCCGAATCCAGGGAGATTAAAATACGCCGCGCCTTGGCCAGGGCCGCCAGCCGCGCCAACTTCTCGCCGCCATAAATGGGGAAAGCCACCAAGATCTCTTCTGGTCCTGTCTCCGCCATCACTTCCGCTTCGCCCACCTTGGCGACGGTGAGGCCTACCGCTCCTCGCTTAAGCTGCATCCGAGCAACCTCGGGCGTCTTGTGAGTCTTCGTATGCGGACGCAGGCCCAGGCCGTGGTCACGGCAATACCGGGCCATGCAGTCGAGGTTCCGTTCTAAAATGTCGAGGTCAACCGTCAGTGCCGGAGTGGAAAGCTCGTTGATTCGCAATTTCGTTCACCTCTCCTTTGAATGCAATTCCCTCAAGCGGGCGACGCAATCAATCTCGACCTTGATTTTCGGCAAGGCAACGCCCACCGTAGTGCGGGCCGGAGGATCCTCCGGGAAAAATTCCTGGAACACCTCGTTCATCACCGCAAAATCGTTCAGGTCGGCAAGAAAAACACCCATCTTTACTGCTTCCTTTAATGAACTGCCCGATGCATCCAGAATCGCCTGGATATTCTTCAGGACTCTGCGGGTCTCAGATCTGATGTCTCCGAGCTCCAGCTCGTTCGTCTGAGGATTGATGGGACCTTGGCCGGAAACGAAGACGAATCCCTCTGCGACGATGGCCGGGGAATAAACTCCGCGGGGTTTGGGTGCATCCTGAGGGCGAATAACCTTACGCATAAAATCTCCTCTTGTAATAGAAGTAGGCCCCCACCCCCCCGGCGAGACAAAGATTTCACCGAGTAAAGGCAGGCTCCCCAGTATAATGAAGGCTTTCAGGCGGGTAAAGCCCTTTCAAATGACCTATAAAAAGGACGAGTTTGGGCGGCAGGCTCTGCCCCGTGTGATCGGGACGGTAGGCTCGACGGCCCTGGTGGTCGGCATTGCCATTGGTTCGGGGATTTTCCTCGTACCGCACAACGTCGCGGAAGAGGTAGGTAGCGTTCGCAGCCTGTTACTGGTGTGGGTGCTGGGCGGTGCGCTGGCACTGGCCGGAGCACTTTCGCTTGCCGAGCTGGGCGCCGCCATGCCCGAAGCCGGGGGCATCTACGTCTATCTGCGCGAAGCCTATGGGAAGCTGCCGGCATTCCTCTTCGGCTGGGGTATGTTGCTAGTGATTGAATCGGGCTCTCTCGCCGCGCTGGCCGTGGCCTTTGGAATCTACAGCGCGAATCTCGTGCCGCTCTCGGCGACAGGGCAGAAAATCACAGGCTGCATCATCATTGGCGTTCTGACGTTGGTGAACATTGCGGGGGCTCGCGAAGGCGCCGCCGTCCAGACGTTGTTCACGGTCGCTAAACTCGCCGGCCTTGCCGCGATCATGGGCTTTGCACTCTATTTTCACAGCGCTCATCATGTCTTCTCTTCCATTCCGGCGCTGCCCACACCGCATACTTCGCTCAGCTCGTTTGGCATCGCGCTGGTCGGAGTACTGTGGGCCTATAATGGCTGGCACGCGCTTTCCTTTTCGGCTGGCGAAGTGAAGGATCCAAGCCGGGCGCTGCCCCGAAGCTACCTGATTGGTACGCTCATCATTATCGCCGCGTATCTGGGCGCGAACCTGGCCTACCTCCGCGCGATGCCCCTCCCGGTGCTCGCAGAATACCAGCGCGTGGCTTCGCGCGCAATGCAAATCTTCGCCGGCCCGGCCGGAGCCACGTTCGTTTCGGTGGTGATCCTGTGCTCGATTTTCGGCGCGCTCAATGGCAATCTGCTTTCCGGACCCCGTGCCTATTTCGCTATGGCACGCGACGGGCTTTTCTTTACCTCCGTCGGGAGGGTTCATCCTCGATTTCGAACGCCCGTGCTTGCTATCCTCATTCAGGGTCTCTGGGCCATGGTGCTGGCGGTGACGGGCAGTTATCAGCAACTTTACACCTATGTGATTTTCAGCGCCTGGATATTCTACGCCGCCTGCATTTTTGCCGTTCTGGTGCTGCGCCGCCGCGCGCCTTTGCTCCGGCGGCCCTACCACGTGTGGGGTTATCCGGTGGTTCCCATCGCATTCGTGATCGCAGCCCTGGCGGTGGTCGGCAACACGATGGTGCGCGAACCTCGCGAATCGGCAATCGGTCTGGCACTCATCCTGATCGGAATTCCAATTTATTTCATTTGGAAGAAGCGAGCCTCCCAGCCAGTCGCTTGAGCGCGTCGGCGGCAAGCACGCTTGCATGTTTTGAAGCGGGTGGTAAGCCCCCGAGAGCGCTCTCGATATCTGCGGCGGGTAATTCCCGCAACGCTTTGAGCGGTTTGCCTTGCATCCACTCAGCCAGCCACGACCCACAGGCGATAGCAGGCACGCATCCGGCTGCCTTAAAGCTCACTTCCGTCAGCCGCCCCTCCCGCAGCACCGCCCACAGCTTCAGCACGTCGCCACAGACCGGGTTGGATGCTTCAACCACCGCATCCGCGTGGGCAATCTCACCGGCATGGCGCGGATGATGAAAATGGTCGAGAACTTTCTCCGAATAGCTCATGGCTCAGAAACGTGTGAACACATTTCCACATCTTCTCACAGGCTGCGATTCGAAGGCTGGCTGTCGAGAGTTGTTGTATCCTGCCAATCAAAGCTGCCTTCGCGGGCCGGCAAGTTATGAGCGGCTGCGTAGTGGTTTCTGACGCCCTGAAGTTGATTAACCCACTGACCAAAAGGCAATAAAAACTCGCGGTCGATGAGGTAAAGCAGGCCCACCTGAGAGCGGCGGGCATCTTCGCTAGTTGCCGTGTCAACGAAGTCTTCGGGGTCACGCGCCACGTGCCGGCCGTTGGCCTCTCGGACTCTCGGAAACCAAGTCTTCGACCAGGTGGTGGTAGCGTCGTGGAGGGCCTGGTTTCTTTCGTCACGGATTTCTCCCGCTGTATCCAACGCCTCGTCGAGCGCCCCTACAGCATCGGCATAGTGCAATTTGGCCGCGTCGGCCTGCGCCACTTCAAGATCATGGTTGATTTCATCCAGCCCGGTCAGCAGGAGCAGGTTCTGCCGGCAAAGCCCGGCGATCGAGAGATAAACTTCCAGGTTGTAGCGATTGAACTCGACCGAGCCGAGGTTCTTATAGAGCAGATTCATCAGTTCGTCGTTTTCACCAAGAAACTTCCAAGCCAGCTTCACACGCCGAGTATTTCCCTGAAGCCAGTTGTGGCCGAGATGTAGATAATCCGCGCTCGGTAGGGGCGGCAGCGGGAGGGTTTGGATGTCAGGCGTAAATGGGCCGATGCCATACGAGTAGCCGAACACCAGGGGCAACTGAGCGGAAGGCTTGCGGTCCCAACTGCTGCCAAAGAATTGCGCCTGCGTGCTCATCAGTCGATAAAGCTGGCCCATTTCCATCGGGCCCCGGCCATAAAAAAGCCGATAAAAGCTGTGCATCAGTTCGTGCGGGTCAGGTGAGCCGGGATGCCAAGCCGCGGAAGAGCCCACCGCGTATCCCAGCCAGAAAGTCGCTGGATGCGGCCCGTAATCGCCCCAGGCGTAAATGTCGACACCGATGAGGTCTGCTTCCTGGCGGGCCGAGGTATAAGAGATCTGATCAAAAACCTGTGTTGCCCGCTCCTCCACTCCTCTCCGAGGATGCACCTGCTCTTCTGGCGAAAGAACGTAATAGGCGGGAAAGAGAGGATCATCCGGTTGAGTGCTGGTATAAATCATTTGCCGGATACCGTGGGCTTTGAAGGCTTTGTTATAAACCGGGCCATAAACTTCGCCATTGATCAGCCATGATGGTTCCAGGGGAATGTCTTTCGCCTGGAGAGGATATTCGCCCCAAAAGATCACTTGGCGGCCATGGTCGTGGAGGTAGGTCGCAGTCTTCTGGGTGAACTCAACCAGTAGCTTGCTTGGGCTTCCCAGCTCCTTCGCTCGCGCCGCCTCATCACACTGCGCATTATGCGCCAACCCTACGAACCAGGCCTCATCCGTAGAAAGATGGAAGTACGTCGCGCCCTTGTTGGCGTTCATTAGGTCTTGATACATGCCCTCCAGCAGTTTGTAGGTTTCAGCATTCGTAGAGCACATCTCGAAAGCCATCTGGGGAAACTCGCGCAGCTTGCCGTAGGCATGCCGCTCCAGGATGAAATCCGTGTGGGCGGGACCATCGAGGTAAGGCACAACCTGAACGTGATAGCGCAAGCCGTAGTCCGTCAACTCCTGAAGCTGGGCTGGCGAAAGGGCATAGGGATCAACCAAGGCCGGGGCGCTCGCGTATTCGAAATGATCGTTGAGCCGCAACGACAGAGCGTTCGCCTTGAAAAATGCCGCGCGGCGGACCGCCTGCTCCAATACGTCAAAATGGTCAAGGTGCTTTTGCTCGTCCCAAAAAATCTCGCGGTATTCCACGTCCGGCCAATCCACGATTGTTGCGGTTGGAAGCCACAGTTTGCCTCGCGCCGGCTTCATCAACTGAACGAGTGTATCGACCCCATAAAACAACCCTACTGGCGCGCTGGCCGTGATCCGAATCCCATCGCTCCCGAGCTCGAGCCGATAGGCTTGCTCTTCAATCGCCGCTTTATTCTTGTCTGTCGCGGCCCCAATCGAAACGGAGCCCGCCTGAATCGCGAGGCGAATCACGCGGCCGCGCGCCGCGCCGCTTCTCGCCCCTTCGAGCATCACTCCATCGCGCTTCGAAAGCTGCGCCTTCAAAGTTTCAACCGCGATGTCATCCGCGCTCACGCCGGGGCCCAGCTCCAGTCGCCAGCCGCTCCCGAACTCGAAATCCCCACCCGTTAGTTCTACTTGCTGCGGCTCCGGAATGACGTCGTAACCCCGGGCGAAGAGCGGCGATACCGTTGCCGCGTGACCCGCCTCAGCCAAGCCGGCGAAGACCATTACGATCAACAGCACTCTCCATTTCATGGTACAACGGGTCATCTTCGTCGTGCTCATGCCTGCGTGCTCCTCTCGAAGGGCCACATCCTCTAAAAATGATACCTGCGCCTCAGTGTGGAGGATCCCCACATCCACACAGGGTCGTCTTCTCGAATCGTCCGGGTATCTGACCAGTCGAGTCGATCCTTCCGCACAGGCAAATTATGAGCTTGGGCGTACCGATTTCGTGCCGTTTCCACCTGACGAAACCATTGCCCGAAG
The DNA here is from genome assembly GCA_050745365.1 of Terriglobia bacterium. Classification (GTDB taxonomy): domain Bacteria; phylum Acidobacteriota; class Terriglobia; order UBA7540; family UBA7540; genus RH2-MAG17b. The sequence goes on along the minus strand of JBOGJS010000169.1, from coordinate 2,118 downwards.
GGCAGGATCATCTCGCGATAAACCAGATAGCTCATATCGATTGTTCTAACAGGCAACTCGTCCTTCACATCATCGAGTACGTTCAGAAAGCAGCGGCCGTTGGCGCACTCGAGCCTCGGGTCCCAACTCTCATACCAAATCTCGATGGCATCATCTAGCGCCATGTTCCGCCCGTCCCGTGTCTGCTGCGCGATGTCCAGCGCCTTGTCAAGTGCCGCCACCGCCCGCTCGAATTGCACGTTACGCGCCGCAGCTTGCGCGGCCTTCAGTGCTTCTCCAATTTCGCTCAGCCGCTCGATCATCTCCAGGTTTTGCCGATAGAGTCCTGCAATCGACAAAAACACCTCCAGGTTGTACCGCTGGAACTGAATCGACCGCAGATTCCTGTGTAGCAGGTCCAATAACTGGTCGTTCGCCGGCAGCTCACTTTCGACCATTGCGAGGCGCTGCGCGTTTTCCTGCTCCCAATCATATCCCAGGCGTAGATACTCACCCTGTGGCACCGGCGGCAGCGGCAACGTCTGGTCGTGCGCGGGATGTCGTACCTTGTATATCCCGTAGGAATTTCCGAAGATGGGCTTGCGAACCGAGGATGGCTCCTGGTCCCAACTGCTGGCCCAAAACTCCGCCTGCGTGCTCATGAGCTGGTAGACGCGTCCCATATCCGTTGCGCCCTCGCCATAGAAGAGGCGGTAGAAACTGGAACTCACCTCATCCGGGCTCGGGAATCCCGGATGCCATCCCCAACTTATCCCCGCCGCATAGCCCAGCCAAAATGTCTCCGGATGAGCACCGCTCGCCCCCCAGCCTGCTACGACGACCCCAATCAAATCAGTGTTTCTCCTGGCCGAATTGAATGAAATGGTCGTGTACATGGTCTTTAGACGATTGATCATCGTGACCTGATGAAACAACTCCGTTGAAGGCAGCAGATAGTAATTGGGAAAGTATGCTTCTTCGCCCTCCGCCGATGTGTAGATCATCTGTTGAATGCCCCGAGACTTGAAGGCCCGGTCGAACTGGGGCCCGTAGACCTCTCCGTTCACCAGGTAAGGCGGCAGCGACCCGATATCGCTGGGGGATAGCGGGTATTCCCCCCAGAAGGTCACCGTCCGTCCATGATCGTGCAGATAACCTGCCGCTTTTTCCAGGAATTGAGCCTCCACCTTACCAACGCTTCCCAGTTTCTTCGTCAGTTCGGCTTCGTGGCACTGATTGGTATCGGCCAGCCCCACGTAGTAGGGTTCGTCTGTTGAGAGGACAAAATACTTTACTCCCTTGTTGGCGTTCAGGTAGTCCTGGTACATCCCTTCGAGCAGCTTGTACGAGTCGGGATTCGTCGTGCAGAGCTCGTAATTGCTGTCTGGAAACTCCCGCAGTCCGGCGTACTCCGGATGCTTCAAAATGTATGAAATATGCGCCGGACCATCCTGATACGGGATCAACTGGACGTGATAGCGCAACCCATAGTCAGTTAAATCTTGAAACTCGGCAGGTGAGAGTGCATACGGCTCGACCACTGCTGGCGCGCTCTGGAATTGGAAGTGCCCGTTCAGCTTGATCATGAACCCGTTGGCCTTGTAGAACGCCGCCTGCCGCAGCGCCGCCTTGAGTACGCTCAGGTGTTCGAGGTGGAAGTTATCCACCCAGAGGATGTTGCGCCGCTCCAAATCCGGCCAATCTACAATCGTTGCGGTTGGAAGCCACAGTTTGCCTCGCGCCGTCTTCACCAACTGAACGAGTGTATCGACCCCATAAAACAACCCTACCGGCGCGTTGGCCGTGATCCGAATCCCATCGCTCCCGAGCTCGAGCCGATAGGCTTGCTCTTCTATCGCCGCTTTATTCTTGTCTGTCGTGGCCCCAATCGAAACGGATCCCGCCTGAATCGCGAGGCGAATCACGCGGCCGGACGCCGCGCCGCTTCTCGCCCCTTCGAGCATCAACCCATCGCGCTTCGAAAGCTGCGCCTTCAAAGTTTCAACCGCGATGTCATCTGCGCTCACGCCGGGGCCCAGCGCCAGCCGCCAGCCGCTTCCGAACTCGAAATCCCCACCCGTTAATTCCACTTGCTGCGGCTCCGGAATGACGCCGTAATCCTTCGCGAAGAGCGGCGAT
>JBOGJS010000168.1:0-42353 GCA_050745365.1 Terriglobia bacterium | reverse complement strand
CAATAGCATTGCGCAGCCCAAAGTCTAGTACGGGAACCGACGAGAAAGAGATCGAGGCAAACCAGTTTGCTGCTGAGCTTCTGATGCCAGTGGACGTTCTTTCGCGAGATATCCTTAAACTACGCGGCAAAATGGACGTAGAAACCGCCATCAATAAACTGGCCTCAAAGTACAAAGTAAGCGTCCAAGCCATGACGATTCGGCTCACCTCTCTTGGTGTTTTGCCATAGCGGGTAGCGCAGACCTCCGCACCTGAGGTCTGCGGCTTTTAACCGCGCGGGACGAACCGCGGACCTGACAAACGCAGGTCCGCGCTACCTCTACCCAAGCGCGGGTGGCGCATACATGCCCGCTATTTGGCATACATGCGACCAGGGGGGCCAGCGCCTATGCCACGGCACAAAAAACTGTGCCATGGCTACCAATCATTATCGCTGCTGGGTTTGCCGCACCTCTGACACGTCTTGGGGAAGACGAGCTACCGCTTGTTTGATCACCTCATCCGGAACTTTTTCAAGGGGGCTGTAAGTAGGGTGACGAGATTCCTTATATGGACTGTTGTGAACCGCATTGTAACAGCAGATCAGTGCCCACCGGGGGTGGGACGACCGATTCTGGTCAGATCGATGAAGCAGGTTGCAATGGAAAAACAGGGCATCGCCCGGCTGCATTTCGCATGGAACAAGCTCCAGCGTCTTTTGCGCTGCCTCAACCCGCTCGAGGTCAGCCCCCTTCTGGTCCCCAGTCTTACCATGATCGATTCGTCCGATGCGGTGCGACCCCTTAAGAACCTGAAGGCAGCCGTTTTCTTGGGTGGCAGGGTCCACAGCAATCATCACGCTCATTAACTCCGGAAAGAGACACCCGTCGTAATACCAATACCCGTAATCCTGATGCCACTCCCAGGCGCCCCCAGTATAAGGCTCCTTCTCAATCATCTTCGAGTGCCAGTGGTAAACCTCGGAGCCGAGCAACTGCTCCACGCGATCCACAATGCGCTCGGAACGGCCAACCAGACCGTAGATATCGTCGCCCGCTTCATTCCATAGAGCTAAAGTGACGCTTGCCCCTTGGCTGTCCGTCCGGCTGTAGGATTTTTCTTTAAGGGCTTTATCTCGCCGCGAGGATTGGCGCAAAGAGTCCATCTCTTCGCGATCGAACAACGATCGGACCATGAGATAGCCGTTATGCTGAAACTCCTCAATTTGTTTGCTGTTAAATCCTACCGAAGCCATCCTGCTCCTCCTTGCGACCGGCCAGCACAAATTTCAGGCTGTCAGCCGATAGGGATTCTTGTAACACCCTTGATTAGGGAATTCTAATATCGGGCACCCGTCTTTACAAGTTGCGCTTGCAAAGCAGCGCTAATCACAGTATGATTTCTTAACTTCCCGTAACAAACAATTGCCCGAGCAGGGCGTGTGAAAATAACCTGTTGAGGCGCGGAGTCATTTAGGGTTCGTCGTGGAGGCTGCATGTTAAAGATCGTTGTCGGGCTTGGGATAGCGGCATTTGTCGCCGTATCCCCACCCTCTCAGGCAGGGCTTCCTACCTGGGTCCCCATCTGCGCGCGAAAGCTGATGCCGCGGAATTCGACAGATGGCCTTGCGAGCTGGTACGGCATGGAAAACCAAGGCAACGCGACGGCTAGCGGCGAAGCATTCAACGTGGACGCCATGACCGCCGCTCACCCAGACCTGCCTATGGGCACCAAAATCAAAGTGACCAACCTGAGTAACCTTCGTTCGCTCGTCCTTCGCGTCAATGATCGCGGACCGTTCATCCCCGGTCGTCTCCTGGACGTCTCGCGGGCGGCGGCGAGCCGCTTGGGCTTCATGCGGCGCGGGAAAGCCGAGGTTCGTATTGAAGTTCTCCGGCGGTCTGGAGATTTACCCTACCGTCTGGCATGCCCGGGCGCCTGTCTGTACGCCATGTATTGAATCAGCTCGTAACGCACGCGGAGGCAATACTTGCTGCTTCGCACAGTAGGCCTTAGGATGGGTCTATGGCGATCCTCAACCCTATAGACACGTTACGCCGCGTTGCCTTTTTTGCAGGACTGCCCTCGGGCGAGCTCGCCACTTTGGCAAGCCATTGTGCTGCGCGGCGCCTCGCCAAAGATGAAATACTCTTCAGTGAGGGCGAGGCCTGCGAAGGGCTTTTCGTTGTGCAATCGGGTGCGATTAAGGTCTTCAAGATGGCGGAAAGTGGCCGCGAGCAGGTGTTGGGATTTGACCGAGCCGGGTCAACGGTGGCGGAATTGCCTCTCTTTGACGGAGGAAATTTCCCGGCCTCCGCTGCAGCCGTGGAGGACTCCACGCTTCTGTTTCTGCCGAAGCGGGAGTTCCTGGATTTATGTCGGCGGAACTCTGAAGTCGCTTTCGCCGTGATCCGGACGCTCGCCCGGCGCTTCCGCTATTTGACGACCCTCGTTGAGGAACTCTCTCTTAAGGAAGTGAGTCATCGTCTGGCGCGCTTTCTGCGCGACCGCGCGCTCGAAGACGGCGTGCGCACGCGGCGCGGCATCGAGTTTCCTCTTCAGGACACCAACCAGGAGATTGCTGCGGAAATCGGGACCGTGCGCGACCTGGTTTCACGAAACCTGCGCCGTTTTGTGGATCGAGGCATCCTGCGCTTGGAGCTGCGAAAGGTGATTGTGCTGGATATGCCCGAGCTCGAAGCGCAGGCAGCGGGCTCGAAGCGTGCCGTGCTCGCAGAACGACCGGCAGTTCCCATCATGAAGTAAAGCAATCTCCTGCCCTGTGCCTGGTGGGTACACAACCTTTTTCGATGGGTGGCGCAGATATCGCGAGCTTTGCGATATCTGCGGTCCTTGAAAACCGCAGACATGCTAAAAGGCGGCATGTCTGCGCCACCCAGATTACCGGTATACCTATTTCTTGGACACTACACCGGTATGAAGCTTTCCAGCGTAGAGCTGCTTGAACTCCGAATGCCACTGGTTCATTTCTTTGAGACCAGCTTTGGGCGCACCACCGCGCGCCGCATTGTGCTGGTGCGCGTTGTCGCGGAAGGCCTCACCGGCTGGGGTGAAGTGACTTGCGGCGAAAATCCTTTTTACAACTATGAGACGCCGGAAACCGCATGGCATATTCTGCGCGATTTCCTTATTCCCTGGGGGCTTGAGCGGCCGTGGTCAGCGCCATCCGATCTTGCTGCGCGCTTTCGCCCCGTGCGCGGCCATAACATGGCGAAGGCAGCCCTTGAAAACGCGCTGTGGGACATCCAGGCGCAGATGACCGGGGTTTCCATTGCAAAGCTCCTGGGCGGTACTCTCGATGAGATTCCTTGTGGCGTCTCGATCGGCATCCAGGAAAGCGTCGAAGAGCTGCTGGAGAAAATCGCGCGCGAGACGGAAGCCGGCTATCAGCGCATCAAGGTGAAGATCAAGCCAGGATGGGATGTGGAGGTGCTAGACCGTATTCGCTCGCGCTTTCCGACGGTCAAGCTGATGGCCGACGCCAACTCCGCTTACACACTCGCGGATTTGCCGCGTCTCAAACTCTTGGACCGCTTCGGCCTGATGATGGTGGAGCAGCCGCTGGGTTGGGACGACATCGTGGATCATGCTCGCCTCCAAAAGGAACTCTCTACGCCCATCTGTCTTGACGAACCCATTCACAGCGCCGAGGATGCCCGCAAGGCGGTGAGCCTTGGTGCCTGCAAAATCATCAACATCAAGCTGGGCCGCGTAGGCGGCTATACATCCGCCCGCGAGGTCCACGACACATGCCGCAAGGCAGGCGTGCCGGTTTGGTGCGGCGGGATGCTTGAGTCCGGAATCGGCCGCGCCCACAATATCGCCCTCTCAACTCTTCCCGGTTTCACCTTGCCCGGAGACGTTTCCGCCAGCCGGCGCTACTGGAAAGAGGACATCATTCATCCGGAGGTCACGGTGACCTCTCGTGGCACCATTACTGTTCCCGCGAAGCCGGGCTTGGGCTACACTCCTGATCTTTCCCGCATCGAGAAAGCCACCGTCCGAAAGGAACAATTCTAATAGCCCGGTGGGAATCGCACCCCATTCGCCTGTAGCCAACAGACCGACCCGAAGCATGGGCTTCATGAACCTCCTGATGCTTTGGGCCACAGTTTTCTGGGCCGCCAACGCGGTGGCCGGCAAGTTTGCCTTGCGCGGTTTCCCGCCAATGGCCCTGGCGGAGCTGCGTGTGGTGGGAGCGGCCGCGGGGTTCTGGCTGGTTTTCATTGTGTTGCGCGGCTGGCCACGCTTCCATCTGACGCGCCGCGAGTGGATCTTTATGGGGCTCGCCGGGCTGAACGGCGTCACCCTGAACCAGGTCTTTTACCTGGGCGGCCTTTCTAAAACCTCCGTCGCCCACACGGCGCTCATCATCGCGCTCGGGCCAATTGTCGTGCTGGCGCTGGCCTGCGCATTGCACATGGAGTCCTGGACGGCAGGCAAGACTTTCGGCGTGGTCGTTGCTTTCTGCGGTGTAGCGGTGCTGACCATCGCCAGGCCTTCCAAGGCCAACGGCACAAGCTGGACGGGAGACTTGCTTCTGCTGGTCGGACGCCTGGCGTTTGCCTACTACACCATCCTGATGAAACAGGGCGCTGAACACTACGATGCGCTAACGCTGAATGCCCTCACTTTTACAGTGGGAGCCGTTTTTTTGATTCCTTTCAGTGTGCCCTCCCTCGTCAGGGCCTCCTGGCGGAATTTGCCCTCCCAGTCCTGGGAAGGGCTGGCATTTATGGTGATTTTTGGGACGGTGCTGGCTTATCTTGTTTATGCATTTGCGCTCACCGTGATGACGGCCTCTCAAGCCGCTGCGTTCAGTTACCTGGCGCCAGTGATCGCGATTGCGCTCGGGGTCTGGCTACTTTCCGAATCGATTACCTGGAGGGTCTGGGCGGGGGGGGCCATGATTCTGCTGGGCATATTCTTCACCGGCAAAGGCGGAGCCGAGGAGCCGGAAGCCGCCATGCAATAACCCCAGAAAACAGTAATCCGTTGAGGCATTACGCCCAGGATGGTTTCACCTTGACTGAACAGGAGTGCCATGGCTTCCGGCCGTCCTCAGGGGTTTAGCGCTGGCTTGAATCTCTGAACTCTTCGCTAGATTCGGCATGCCGATCCAGGTGATCAGGGCGTGATATTGCCAGGACTGCTTCTTTTCAGGCCAGCGAACGCCGCCGGCGTGCGAAAGTCCACCCGGAACTCCTTCGCGCGGACTGGTGGGCTTGCGGACGATGTAACTGTTGGAGGGAGCGCTTTCGTCCACCACCCGCAGCGCCGACTGGTAATTATTGACGACCTCTTCGATCGAGAACTTTCCGTTGGCCGTTTCCGGGGACTCCAGGTGGAGAATTGCGTGGGAGAAATGACAGTTGATGCAGGCGAAGCCGTCGGGTCCGGGAGTTGAGAAGATCCGCTCTACGTAGTTTCTGAAATAGGCGAAATCCAGTTGCTTTCCGGGTGGGTCTTCGAGCTTTGCCCCTTTCAGCCAGTCGGCCACAATCTCGAAGTCCGGATCGTATTGGCTTTGCCAGAAAACCCCGCCGTCGTGATGCATGCCGCGAATCGTTCCTTCGCGCGTGGTTGGGTTCAGTGGCTTGAGCAATAGCTTGCTCTCGAGCGGCTTCCTGCGATTGATCACTGCGAGCACAGAGATAAAGTTCACGCGCGATTGCTGAAGCGTGTAGCGGCCCGTCCGTCTCGGCGCAAGGATACGAAACATCCCTGAGATATTTTTTTTCGGAGTGTGACAATCGATGCACGCCGTGCCCCCATACTTCTTCACGAACAGAGGCTCGACGAACGCCGTAAAGTAATTGAAATCGAAGGGCACATCGGCCATGGAAACTTTCTCGCCGGTCAGGGAAACCAGTCGCGGCGCTGGAGGCGGTGGAGGTACAGGGACGCCGAGCGCCCGTGAGGCCTGTAATCGTACGTTCGGGTCGTTGCTCTCGAGCGCGCCTTGAAATAAAGGCTTGTACTTCGCGCGCAAGCTCGGAGACCATTCCTCGTGCATTTTGACGAGAAGATCGATAGCCTCATTCCGGACGCTCAGGTCGTCATCGTGAAGAGCAGCCGCGACGGCACCGGGCATGGCTGAGTCAGCGCGCAGGGCGGGTGAGCCATTGACCAGCCGGAGCACCTGAGGACGCAGAGAGCTTTCGGGATTTTCGAGCAGGACCAGCAGCATTCTGCGAATGGATGGATTGAAAATTAAAAAAGGGTTGGCCTGGCCCGCAGCCGCATTGACGTATACCCAACCTTCGCCTGCCCCGCCAATCAGGCGAAGAGCCACAAGCTGCGCGGCCCGGTCTTTGGTCTGCTTCAACGCTCCCTGAATGGTTGCCAAGGCGCGAGCGCCAGTGGGGGTGGCCCGATAGCGATCCAGAATCCATCCCAGGTTGGAGAGGGCCTTGTCGCGAACACCGCCGTTCGGGTCCATCAGGCTCGAAAAAATCACCGGGAGAAATTCGGGGGATTGGGCTCGCGGGTCTCGTGAAATCCAGGCTAGAGCTGAAGCCCTGACGTCCGCTCTCGGGCTTTCAAGCAGAGTTCTGAGCGTTGAGACGACGCCAGCATCAACCGGGTTTGACTCTGTTCGGGGGAGCACGGAGCTGGCGGGCTTTGAAGAAGAACGCGGCCCGCTCAAAACAACCCACAGGCAGGCGACAAATACCGCAGGAAAAGCGAAAACTCGGGCGCGAAACAAACTCTTCATAGCGGTAATTGCTGGTTGGGTGATTGAGTGGCTCGCGCCGACTCGAGCCTAATGGCTTGCTGAAAAACTTCGAAAACTGTCATCGTGAGCGCCCACAGCCTTCGGCTACCAATCTGGGGCATGACAAAGGGTAGCGCGGAGTTGTCCTTTAACTCCGCGGCTTTTGTTTATGCCCGAACGAAATGCCGCAGAGTTTCTGAGCAGCGAAACTCTGCGCTACCAGCCAGTATCGCTCACTCGCCGCCACCGGGCCGTCGCGTCGCGCGGCTCTGGGCGAAAGCAGTGCCAGAAGGAGAATATTGCGTCGGGAACTTAGCGAGCTCCTCCTCTGCTACCTGGCGGGTGTGTGCATCCTTCGACGCGAGATGTTCCATAACCGCGAGCAGCAAAGCACGATCGTCCGAATCGCGAGCCACTGCCGCGGCTTCTAAAGCCTTCTCAGCAATGAACGGATTCTGAGAGCGGATGAGCGGAAGGATTGCCCGGGCCATGGTCTCGGCGGACTGGCGGTCGTAAAAGGTGATCGAGTCATAATCATTGCCGATACCGCCGCGCAGGAAGTAGTAGTCGAGCGCCGTAAGCACCGTTACCCGCGAGGCCGCATCCGGCGAGCGCAGCGCCGCTGCCAGCTCCGCCGAAAGCGGGCGCTCCACTTCCGCAATGCGCGCGGCTTCGGCCCGCTTGCGGTCCCTGGCCAGGGCCATCGAGCGCAGCCAGTTGCGGTGGAACTGAACGGTATTATCATCAAGGATGTTGTAGATGGCCTGCGCGACATTCAGCCGCACCAAGGGATTTTCCCGTTGAACGGCCGCGCGCTCCAGGAATGCCTGCTCGATCTGCCGCCGCAGGGCAAAGTCCGGCGTGCGATACCACCACCGCCACAGCGCTTTTAGACATTCAATCCGCACCAGCATGTCCGGATCATTCACATGTTGGATGAGAATGCGGGCTACGCCCTCGCGCGGAACCATGTGGTAGTAATACTGGGCAAAAATGCGCGCGGCGCCCCGGCGCGTGTAATCGTCCGGGCTGTTGAGTGCCGCCTTGATGGCGTCAATTCCCACACCATCATTGCCAAGCTGCCGCAGTGACCATGCCGCAGCCCGGCTCACCATCTTTGTAGGATCGCCGAGCAGCCGCGCCAATGGTGCAACAGCCACGCGGAAGGGCGCAGCGTTTGGAGCGTCCACCGCCATTCGCCCAATGGCTGACGCGGCCGCTTCCCGGATAAGCGGTTCAGGGCTGTTGAGGAGCGGTAGGACCAGCTTCAACGCTTGCGCATTCCGGTCATACCACACCTTGTCCAGCCACTGAAGCGTGGGAACCAGCGGTGGGTTGGCCGTACCCTCAAGGACGGACGGCGGAGGAGGTGCTGGTGCGACTGGCGGCTTCGATTCGGGATAAATCGTAGCAAGCGAAATCACCGCCCAGCAGGTTTCCTTTTGCGGAAGCAGGAAAAGCTCACCCTTGTTATCCAGCCAGCCGCCAAACGGTTTTTGCATGCTCATCATCCAGTGGATGGCCTTTTGCACGCGCGGGTCCTGCATGTTGTAGCCGGCAATCTTCAGCGCATAGAGCGTCTCGCCGGTCATAAATTGCAGACTGGGATCCGTTTTCTTCTCGAATGCCGCCCGTGCCGCCGCATCAAAAAACTGCTCGTTGGACATGTATTCGGCGGTCACCCAGCCGCCGTCCGTATGCTGCCGCGCCATGATTTCCTCGAGGTTCTTGGCGATGATGGGCTTGAAGCGCGGCAAGCCCATATCCACCATGCCCTTTGTCTGCTCTACGATGTCTTCAAGATCGTTCGTATGATCCGTCGTCATCAGGCCTTCAAGGTGCGCCGCGCTTTTGGCGTAAGCGGCGTCGCCCTTGCGGTGAGCAAGATGGCTGAGGTCAAACCAGGAATCAGAGGCCACGCGGAAGTCGCTGATGGGCCGGTTGCCATCAAATTCGTAATTGCGTGTTTTGGCCGGCTCAAACTCCGGAACGTCGTGGGCCTTGTCCACGCGGGGAAGCACTTGGCGAGCATCGTAGACCAGCCGGAGGAAGCTCGCGACGTAACCCGGCGTTGCGGTTGGATGATGACTCACCGAATTTTCATACATCAAGAGCATCTTGCCGAGGCGGCTGAGGCCGTTGGTGGGCGCCAGCTCAAAGCGCAGCCAGTAGGTGTTGGGGAAGCCGTAGAACGGCGCGGGCGCGTTGTACAGCCGGTCCATCATGAATTTATATTCGGGCTCATTCACCACGGAATATCCGTGCCGCTGTGCTTTGAGTGTGGAGAGCATGGTGAAATGCGCGGCGTGGCAGGCGATGCAGCGCTCCGTCTCGTCCGTCACGTTTTCCGCGCGCGTCAGCACCGCGCCCTTGCGGGGAATATCCGAAAACCACGAATCGGCGATATCCACCATGTAGCGCATCGCCACCTGGACGGCCTCGTGCGGGTCCGTGTAAGGCGGCACCTCGTAGAGCGCCGTCGTGAGGCTCCAGCGCGGATCATTCGATTTCACAGCAAGGTAATAGCGGCCCGGCACGAGCACCCGTGTGATGAATTTGTGATCCACCAGCGCGTCCGTCTGGTCATCATGCCGGATTTCGACGGGGCTCTTGCCCCGCGCATATTCTTCCAGGTGCGCGCCCTTCGGCCCTTTCTCGAGGCGGTAGAATTTCAGTGCACACGGAACATCGCGGTCGAGAACGTTGAGTTCGAAGTAGACCAGTTTCGGCTTGGGCAGGTTGTAATTGAACGTCAGCCACTGCCAGCCTGTCTTGCCTTCGTCTGTGTTATAGAGGTATTCAATGTCGTCCGACGTGCCAAACACCGTTTTCCCAAGCGTCATCAGGGAAGCGTGCTGCCAGTCGCGCGCCGTGTTCGGCACGATTTGTACGGCATCTTGAGCGCTAACATTCAGCGGGCGGATGGCAATCTTAAAGCCAATAGGGGAGGATCTGTCGCTCGCCGGGGCTGCGAGCGTGAGACGCGCGGGGCCAGCTTCGGCGGCACGAACGATGAAATACGTTCCGGGATCGCCTGAATGCAGCTTCTTGCTGATTTCGGGGTTGCCCGCAGAATCAAAGCTCACCACCACTCGCGCCACGATGGGAATGATGTCCTTCTTCACGATGTTGAAGGTGATCGGCGAGGCAATCCGGCGGGGAGCAAGCTCATCCGGCGTGGTGAGGCTGGACGGATGGCGGAGGCTGATATCCACCGAATAGAACGCGCCCGGTGTGAGAAATGATGTCTGCCATACCAGAGTCTGGCCGGGATGAATGGAGCCGTTAACACCTTGATCGAGCCTCAGAGTTGCCCGGGCGCTCGCCGGAGACGCCACACTGGGCAGCAGACGCCACCCGCAAAATACCAGGATCGCCGCAGCGGCAACCAGAGGCAGAAACGTCCAGCGCGGAACGTGCCGAAAAGTAAAGCCCCTCACGGTGCTTCTCCTTCTCTGTCTGTGCGATTTCATCTACCTATGCGACAGAGTATAATCCCGCCATACACCACCGTCAAATCGCAGTCCCTGATTTTTATAGGGGTGGCCTTAGGCTATCCACGCCACGCCTAGACTGAGGAAACGCACCCTGAAATTGACGCCCCTGGATTTCGGAGATGACGCTCTCAGTTAGCGCCCGGCGCGCCTACGCAAGGAACGAGGGTTACGCTAGGAACGGCTTCTTGTCAGGCAGCCCGTGGATACCCGCCGGTTGCGACGGCGCGTTTTCTGCTTTAGTTTCGCTGCCACGCCGCTTGGAAGAGCCGCAGCCAGTTCCCGTGCATGACGCCGCGGACATCACTCTCTGTGTAGCCCCGCTGACGAAGCAATCCCGGCAGTTTTTGTACATCCGCGATGGTGTCGAGATCGGAGGGGCTTTGTTCGGTCCCAAAGCCACCGTCGAGATCGCTTCCGATCGCGATGTGCCGAGCGTTCCCCGCCAGTTGGCAGATATGGTCCATATGGTCCACGACATCTTGAAGGGTGACAACGGAGTTTGAAGTGCTGCCTCGAACCCATCCCGGATAAAGCATCCAGTCATCGAAGGCGGAGCCAATCACGGCGTTCCGCTCAATCAAGCGGCGGATCTGATCGTCCGTGAGCTGGCGATCACCGGGCACCAGGGCCCGGCAGTTGTGATGGCTGGCGAGCACGGGCCCCTTAAACAAATCCAACGCTTCCCAGAAGCTTTCATCGGCCAGATGGGTGACGTCGAGAATCATGCCCACCTCTTCCATGGCTTTTAAGAGGTCCTTGCCCTTCGCAGTGAGTCCTCCCGGATTGCCCGTGCCGTGCGCGTACGCGCTCATCCCATAGTGGACCGGCTCGACGACTCGCAATCCGTCCTTCCACCACACTTCCACTTGGGCCGGCGAAATAATCGGGTCTGCTCCTTCCATGCTTAGGATGAACCCCAGGGGTTTCCGTTCGCCGCTGTTCCATGCTTCGATGTGGGAGTCCAGAGCCTTCCAGTCCCTGAGCATCCGCATGGTGCCTTCTTCTTCCATAATCCGGTAATAAGCAAGCTGTCCTCGCGCTACTGCGCAGGCGATTTCCTGGGTTCTGTAATCGAGCCTGGCATTCTCGTGGGCGAGCTCTCGAGTCTTGAGTTCACCGGCGCGGGCCAGAACAGTGGCCAAACAGACCGCGACTTCGGCTTTCGCCAGCTCGGGGAACGAAACCGTATTGCTTCCCCGGTTCTTCTCGTGGATTTCGTTTTCCGAGTGTCGAATCTGCGCAATGCTTTGCGTGAGGTCGCGATTCCAGTTCACCGCGCTCCAGGAAAGATCAAGGTGGGCGTCAATAACGATCATAAGGACTCCTTCGTGGGATGCTGCTTCCGCAGACGGGAATGGGACATTGTAAGCAATCTAAACGCAATCGACAATGGCTGCTTGACATCTCGACATGGTTCGCGGATGATTCCACGCGAGCGGTAATCCGAGAGCCGGGTTTGGGAAGAAACGTTATGGAAAGCCCAAGACATCCTTCGCGACGCCGATTCCTGCAAACGCTCGGCGCGCTGGCGCTGGAGCAGACGGCCGTAATGGAGGGCATCAGTTCTCCTGCCGGTCCATTGAAGCATTCGGCTAAACGGGAGACGCGGCTGAGGGCGCTGCCGGAATTTCTCCGGCCGGACCCTTTCGGCGGGATGGTCTCTGCGGACCAGAGCGGAGCCGGCGGATTGAACGGTGTGCCTCATGCAGAAAGCATGGTGGAGCTTGAGTGCGCGCGCGGTGGGTACGCGTCTTTTCATTTGATTGCGGAAACCGCGGCACCGGGCGGGTACCACCTCGACGTGCATGTCGCGGACCCAACCGGCAAGATCAAGACGGACCTGTTTCGAGAATGGTTTCACCGCCTGCTCGAATCCGACGAGCTCTATCCGGATGCGTTGATCCCGGTACGTCTGCCATACCGATCGCAGCTTCCCGAGCCAGACAATAAAATCGAGCACCAAACCGCGCAGGCCTTCTGGGTAGACGTTTGGGCTCCCCCTGACGCAACACCCGGAGCCTATACCGGAAAGGCGACGCTCGAATCCGGCGGTGCGCGACGCACGCTAACAATTTGCCTGAAAGTCCATCCCGCGGTGATTCCCGAGAAAGACGTCGTGGATATGGACCAAAATTCTTACGGCGATTCCTGGATTGCCGCGCAATTCCCGGAACGCGTCCGGCAAACCAGCGGAAATTTCTTCGCCAGCGATGAGCTTTTCCGGCTGATCCACTCTTACCATCGAATCTTTTACGAGCATCACGGCGTCTTCCATCAGCTCGGTTACGGCCACGCGGGCAAGGTGACGCCGGAGTTCGCTCCGGCACTTCAAAGCGAGGGACGGAAGAAGCGGATCGCAAATTGGGATTTGTACGACCGCCATTATGGGCCGCTTTTTGATGGTACCGCTTTTCGCGGAACGCGCCGGGGCCCGAAGCCGATTCCTTACGCTTACCTGCCCATCAATCCTGCGTGGCCCGCTTCGTATTTGTGGTGGGGCGAGCAGGGATACGAAACGGAATTCGTGAACGTTGTTTCAGAGATGGAGCGATACTGTCGGGAAAAAGGCTGGAACGAAACCCATCTTGAGATGTTCTTTAACCAGAAGAAGCGCTACAAGGGGTTTCCATGGGATGGCGATGAAGTGCGGTTTCCCAAGGATCTCAGCTATTTCAAGGTGTATGGCCAACTGCTGAAGAAAGCGCTGCCGCCGGACACTCCGGTGAAATTCGTTTTCCGCGCCGACGTGAGTTGGGACATGGAGCAGCAATTCCAGGTGCTCGACGGCGTGGTGAACATGTGGACGTGTAACGGATCAATCCTGAGCTGGTATCAGGGTGCTCCTCGAATGCTACGCCGTCGCGGCGACATCGTTTGGTATTATGGCGGAACACCGACGGTGACTGAGCCTTCCTCCGCCATTACTTTGCAGGCGCTGCGCGCATGGATCTGGGATACGACGGGCTTTATCCATTGGCTGGCCGTAGATCCTGGCAAAGATCCCTGGTTCCGTTTCAATGGCGGTGCTACAACTCTGGTCTACTCCGGCGAGCGCTTCGGCATACCGGATCCGATTCCCAGCGTGCGCCTCAAAATTCAGCGCAATGCCGTCGAGGATTTGACGCTGCTCGCGAGCTTCAAAGCCCAGCGCGGCCTGGACAATTTGAAAATGGAAGCGACGCGGCGGTTTAATCAGTCGACGCCCCGCGAATGGTGGAACCCGCGGCCCGCGTTTGCGGACACTCCGCCTGACACCTGGATGGCCGCAGAGATGAATGCCGCCGATGAGGAGACGCAGAGGCTTTTCGCACGTCTCGACGCTGGGGCCTGGAACCGCGTGCGCCCGTACATCATGCAACTTGCTTCAGAGGCAACATGAATACTGAAATGCCGGCAATGCCTCAGTTTCGGGCGCGTAGAGGCGGCTTTATGCCGCCATTTCGGGCTGGCGGGGTAAACCCGCCCCTACGTCCGCGCCCGAAACTGAGGCATTACAAATGACGGAAAGCCCGCAGCGAGTGGACCAGGAGCTTGACGACATCGGTCGCGTGGCCACTGCCATGGTGGATGGGGACGTATGCCAGCGAATCGTGACGGCGCGGGCGCTCTCTTTCATGTTCAAGACCAATCCAAACGACCGCTTCCTGGCTGGAGACAATTACGACGTGAGCGACGTGGAATTCAACACCACGAAGAAGACTCTGATTCGTCTCGCGCGGCTCGCCCCGTTTCCCTGCGACGTTAATCTTTGGATGCCCATTGAGGGACACCCCGGAAAGATCATGGCAGTCATCCGAAACATCAACCAACTGAGCCAGTTCTGGACTTTCGGTGATCTCGATCGGGAGATGATTCCGCAAATGCAAACCGTGCTCGATTCAGGCCAGCGCGTCACCGTGAAGAACAAGCCGGGCTGGACCTCCCTACTCGCGCCCGTTTACAACAGCCTGGGTGATATTGTCGGACTCGTCGAGGCGGTGACGTATGCCCCGACGGAAACCTAGGGCTTGCGCCCGGGCGCGAGCGGCCTCAATTCGTGATTCGCGGGAATTTGCGCGGAATAATTCCTTCACCTTCCTTCACCGTAACGATCTTATTGATAGGAAGTTTGGTGAGTGTTTCGACTGCGCCTGAAGGCCAAGTGATTTCGAGCGATTCGATGGATTTTCTTCTGCCGAGTCCGAAATGGATTCTCGGATCGCTGGCGCTCATGTAACTTGCTCCCGCTGCGGCCTGCCGCACCTGAACGAAATCTTCTGAAAGCAGCTTGAGCCGCGCGCCGATTCCATCTCGATTTGATTTCGTACCCACCAGGAAGACGGTGAGCCAATTGTTTTCGTTGCCACCATCGTTGCGGAAGAGCTGAGGATACTCGCCCCGATTGTTGACTGCGAAATCCATGTCTCCATCGTTGTCGTAGTCTGCGACGGCGAGGCCGCGCCCGGCGGTCGGGCGCATGAAATCGGGGCCCAGCAACTTCGAAACTTTGGTGAATTTGCCGTGCCCCAAGTTGCGGAACATCAATTTGGGTTCTTTATAGCTGACCTCGGTGTGATAAAGCTGGATGTTATCCAGCATCGAGCTGTTCACCTGGCAGATGTCCACCCATCCGTCGTTGTCGTAATCCATGAATTTCGCCGCCACGCCGCTCAGGAAGATGGCCTGGTTTCCGATTCCGGACGCGTAGGTGTCGTCATCAAACGTTCCATCGTGGTTGTTGTGGTAAAGCCGGTCGAGCTCGAAAGCGAGGTGAGTGATGTAAACGTCGGCCCAGCCGTCACCGTCGACGTCCTCCGCGTCAATGCCCATGCCGGCCTCGTATTTACCGTCGGCGCTGGCCGCGAGGCCGGAAATGAAGGAGTCATCCTCAAACGTTCCGTTCTTCTTGTTCATGAAGAGGAAATTCGGCCAGGTATCGTTGGCGATGGCGATATCGATCCATCCATCGTGGTTAAAGTCCGCGCAGACCACCCCCATCCCTTTAGCTTCGGGGATGCCGACGCCCGACTTTACGGAGACGTCGGTGAACGTGCCGTTGTGATTGTTGTGATAGAGCTTGATGCGCTGGCCACGATAATTATCCGGATGACAGTAGGCTCGAAAGCCGGGCCGGTGCTCGCCGCAGTAGATGTTATTTTGAGGCGACCATTCGATATAATTGCAGACGACGAGATCGAGATAACCATCCTTGTCATAGTCGAACCACGCGGCGCTGGTGGACCAGCCGCCTTCATCGCCCACGCCGGCCGTGGCCGTCACGTCCGCAAATGTGCCGTTGCCATTATTGTGGTAAAGGATGGCTCGGCCGTAGCCCGTGACGTAAAGATCAGGATACCCGTCATTGTCGTAATCACCGACGGCGCAACCCTGGCCGTAATGGTCTCCTCGGCCTCCCACGCCGGCCTTTTCTGTAACGTCCGTAAACGTCCCATCACCATTGTTGCGAAAAAGGGCGCAGCGCAGTGGATGCGGCGGCGTGTAGGCGGGAGTCTTCGATGTCTGCACGAAAAAAAGATCGTAAAGGCCGTCCTGGTCGTAATCAATCCAACCCAGGCCCGTGCCCATCGTTTCGAGGTAATACTTTTGGGGAGTTGCGGTTGAATCCTGTAAGAAATTGATGCCGCTCCGCCGAGCGACGTCGGTGAAGCGGACCGGAACTGAAACAGGAGGAGCGGCCCAGGATTTCTGTGAGCCGAGTACGTAAACACCGGCTCCTCCCGCCAGCCGGCGGAAAAGGGCACGGCGAGAAAATGTCCTTCTCTTCAATGCGCCATGTTCCTTTCTCATCGTGCCGTCCAGCCGCAGTCCATCGAAATCGCCGTGCCCGTGATCGCGTGCGCGGCATCGCTCGACAGATACAGGATGAGCGACGCCACCTCGGCAGGCTCGAGCAGGCGTTTGAGGGGCGCTGGACCTAGCATGATCTTTTCCACCACTTCGTCCGGGTGGATGCCGTGGAGTATGGCCTGGTCATTAATCTGCTTTTCCAACAGTGGTGTTCGCACGTAAGAAGGGCACACCGCGACGGCAGTAATGTTGTGCGGCGCGCCTTCGAGCGCCAGGACTTTAGTGAAGCCCAAAACGCCGTGTTTGGCGGCTACATACGCGCATTTGAATTCCGAAGCCACCAGCGCGTGCGCCGAAGCGATATTGATAATGCGGCCACGCCTTTCTGCTATCATGTGGGGCAGCGCGTAACGACAGGTGAGGAAAGTGCCGGTGAGCATCACGCCGATCATATGCTCCCAGCAGTCTTCATTAAATTCGTGGATGGGAGCAACCGCTTGGAGCCCAGCGTTGTTGATGAGGATATCCACGGAATGAAAGCGCTCCAGGGCTGTCTCGATGAGGCAGCGGGCTTCCCGGCGCTCGGAGACATCGGCCTTGTGGAAGAATGCCGTCCCGCCCTCTTTGGAAATTCCTTTCGCTGCTTCCGATCCCCGAGCCTCATCAATGTCGGAGAGCAGCACGCGGGCGCCTTCGGAGGCCAAAGCCTGGGCGAATGCAAGCCCCAGACCGCTTGCCGCCCCCGTCACAATCGCCGTTCGCTGATCGAGTGATCGTTGCATGATTAAGAAAGGTTACCACCAAGCCGGCTGATGCGGGAATGCGTGGTGGTGGAGGAATGAAAATGGAGAATCACCCTTCGCGGCGCGAATTTCTGAAGACGTCCCTGGGCGCAGCTTGCGCTGCTGGCTTTGCGACAGCCGCTACTCCCGGCGCGGCAGCCGATCCACTGCCCATCCGCAAAGGTGTGCTCGTGAGCATGCTTCCTCCTCACCTCAGTTATCTTGAACGCTTCAGGATTGCGCGCGATGCGGGCTTTGAGGCGCTTCAGGTGGATACCACGCGGGACCCGCATGAAGCGGAGACGATTAAAGAAGCGGCCGAAAAGGCCGGCTTGCGGATTGATTCCGTGATGAATATGTTGCATTGGAAGTATCCGCTTTCTTCGAGCGACCCGGCCGTGGTCGGAAAAAGCCTTGAAGGAATGCAAATCTCGCTCGAGAACGCCAGACTTTGGGGAGCGCACTGCGTTCTGCTCGTCCCTGCGGTCGTGAACGAACAGACGAGCTACCGCGAAGCGTGGGTCCGCTCCCAACGGCAGATCCGCAAGCTCGTCCCGCTCGCCGAGGAACTGAAAGTGACCATTGCTCTTGAAGACGTGTGGAACAAGTTTCTGCTGAGCCCGCTGGAATTCGCCACCTATGTTGACGAGTTCAAGAGCCCCTGGGTGAAAGTCTGGTTTGACGTGGGTAATGTGGTCTTCTACGGCTACCCGCAGGATTGGATTCGTACCCTCGGCCCACGCATTGCCGACGTTCACCTAAAAGGTTTCAAGCAAACCGGCAACTGCTACGAGTGGGTGAATATCGGCGAGGGCGAGATTGACTGGCCGGCCGTCCGCGCGGCGTTTGCCGCGATTGGCTACCGTGGAACAGCGATTGTCGAACTCAAGGGCGGTGACGAAGCGTATCTGAAGGATGTGAGCAAGCGGGTGGATAAGTATGCGCTTGGGGCTTGACGCCGGAAATCTAAAACGACCCCTCATCCGCCCTCCGGAGTTTACCCTGAGCGAAGCCGAAGGGTCGGGCACCTTCTCCCCTGGGAGAAGGTTGGGAGCGGATCGCGCTCCTTGCTCACACAGGGCACAAAGCGGCCCTGTGCGCGCCGCCCGGCGCTTCGTGGCGATGAAGGTATGCTAGGATGAGAATTCCGAGGAGACATCACGATTCCATCCGTCAACGGTAAGTTAAGAGCGATACCCCTGGGAGGCCTGGGCGAATTCGGCATGAACATGATGGCCTTCGAGTTTGGAGACCATCTTATCGTTGTGGACTGCGGTGTTATCTTTCCAGACGCCGAGCTGCCTGGTGTCGACGTTGTCATTCCCGACATTTCCTACCTGCGCGAGCATCAGGATCAGCTCGACGCGATTATCCTGACCCACGGACATGAAGACCACATTGGCGCCTTACCTTATGTTCTGGACGAAGTGGACGCCCCGGTTTATGGAACGCCATTCACGCTGGCCCTCACGCGTTCTCGTCTTGAAGAGCATGGCATGGCCGATTCAGCGGAGTTGCGGGACATGCGCCCTAACGCGCCGTTTGAAATAGGGCCATTTCACATTGAGTTCATCCACCTGACCCACAGCATTATTGACGCGGGCGCGCTGGCGATTACGACGCCGGTGGGCACCATCATTCATACGGGAGACTTCAAGCTCGATCCCACGCCTACGGATCGGCGCGTGAGCGATCTGCACACCTTAGCGGACTACGGACGCAAAGGCGTGCTGGCTTTATTTTCGGATTCAACAAACGCCGAGCGGCCGGGCATGACACCTTCCGAGCGCGGTGTGCGCGAGAGGCTTTCCGAAGTGATGGCGGAAACGCGCGGGCGCGTCCTCATTTCCTGCTTCTCAACATCGCTGCACCGGATGCAGATTGTCGCTGACCTTGCACAAGAGCATGGGCGGCGCCTCTGCTTCATTGGCCGCAGCATGTTCCGGAACTCCGAAATTGCGCTCTCCATGGGACGCCTTCACATTGAGCCCGGCACGCTCGTTCAGCCCCAGGACGTCCGCAAACTCCCGCCCAGAGAAGTTGCACTGGTGGTTGCGGGCAGCCAGGGCGAGCCGATGTCCGCAATGGCGCGCATCGCCGTTGACCGTCACCGCTGGATTGGCGTGGAGGAGGAGGACGACGTGGTGCTTTCCGCCCGCGTGATTCCGGGCAACGAGAAAGCCATCTTCCGCATGATGGATCATTTCTACCGGCGCGGTGCCCACGTCCACTACGACGACGGCAGCCACCCACCCGTCCACGTTTCCGGTCATGGCAGCTCGGAAGAGTTGAGGCTCATGTTGAACCTGGTGCGCCCGAAATACTTTATCCCCATTCACGGCGAATACCGGCAGCTTTGCCACCACCTGGAACTGGCGAAAGAATCGTCCGCCGTCTCCGGAGAAGCGTTTCTGCTGGAGAGCGGTGACGTGCTGGAGTTTGATGCGCAGGGCGCGCGGCGCAATGGACGCGTGAGCGTGGGTCGCGTCTGCATCGATGTTGGCACGCTCGATGAGGTGGGCGACGCTATCCTCAGTGAGCGACGCAAGATTTCTGCCGAAGGCATCGTGATTCCCATCATCGCCATTAACAAATACACCGGCGTGCTGGCCAATACGCCGGAGATTATCTCGCGCGGCTTTGTGCCCCTCGATGAAGCAGAAGACCTGGTTGAGAAGGTTCGCAACATCATCCGCGAAACGCTGGAAAAATCCAACCTTGAAGAGAGGGGCGATTGGGGTGTGGTTAAAGATAAAATTCGTCTTGTCCTGCGCCGCTTTTTTGACCAGCAACTTGGCAAGCGGCCCATGGTGCTGCCAGTGATCCTGGAAGTCTAACCATTTTGGATTTTGGATTTTGGATTGGCACCTATGGATGAGCAGACATTTAAGGATAGAACCAAGCGGTTTGGGCTAAACGTAATCCGCTTGGTTGAAAGTTTACCCAGAAGCCGTGCTGGCGATCCCGCAGCGTGCCGTGGCCGCTCAGTTTCCGATGTCATGTCGAAGCTCGCCATCGTAGACGAAGAGGGCGACGAATCCATTTACTGGCTGGAGCTACTGATTGCGTCAGAGAGTTTGCCTGCCGAAAAGCCGGGTAGCGGGTAGCGCAGACCTCCGCTTTTGAGGTCTGCGGTTTTTGCCCGAAGATCGCGGAAAGCCGCGGACCTGAACAGCGCAGGTCCGCGCTACCCTTGCCATGCCATGATTGGCAGCCGAAGGCTGTGGCCGCTCAGGATGACAGCTTCCGACGTTTTTCAGCAACCAACGAATCGTCGCAATGACGGTTGCCTCAAACAAGACATTGCGGAGCCGAAGCAATGGCCGGCAACTTAATCCAAAATCCAAAATCTAAAATCTAAAATCGAAAATTGAATATGCCTCTCTACCACGCCGTTGTGCTCGCCATCGTTCAGGGCCTCACGGAATTTCTTCCGGTCTCCAGCACCGCGCACCTGGTGCTCTTTCCCTGGTTCGCGGGGTGGAAAGACCCGGGGCTGACGTTCGACGTGGCGCTCCATGCCGGAACGCTGGTTGCGGTGGTCATCTTCTTCTGGCGAATGTGGGCGGAAATGTTGAAGGCAGCCGCAGGTCTGGGCGATTCAAAGGATCCGGAGGTGCGGCAGAAACGTAAGCTCTTCTGGTTGCTGGTGATTGGGACGATTCCTGCAGGAATTGCCGGGCTGGCTTTTGAGAAGCAAGCCGAGTCTGTTTTTCGCACACCGCTTGTCATCGGCATTGCTCTTATCGTCGTCGGGCTGATCATGTGGTGGGGTGAGGCGGTGAGCCGGGACGAGGAATCGCTCAAGCAGGTTGGCTTGCTCGATTCGATTGTGGTGGGCATCGCACAAGCCTTCGCGGTGATTCCGGGTGTTTCACGGTCTGGAAGCACGATGACGGCAGGGCTCTTTTGCAGCATGAAGCGCGAGACGGCTGCCCGCTTTTCGTTTCTTCTCTCCGCTCCGATCATTGCCGGGGCGGTGGCGAAGAAGGCGCTGGAAATTCATCACGCCGGCGGTCTACCACCCGATATGCGGAAGCCCTTTTTCGTGGGCGTCATCGTCTCGGCGATTGTCGGGTACGCGGTCATCGGCTGGCTCATCCGCTATCTCGAGCGACGCACATTCAAAGTTTTCGTCATTTACCGGGTCGCGCTCGGCGTGGTAGTATTAGCGCTAGGCTTGGGATTGCATCGTGGAGTATAGGTGACAGGGAGCAGGTGTCGGGTGTGAGGTGTCAGGTTTCCGTGCTGCGCCAGCAACATTTCCCTGACACCCGGAGCCTATCACCTGACACCTGTATTTAGCCATGCAATCGACCTCTTCCGCTCAAGCTTCCCGCGCGCGGGAAACACGATCCTCACTCCTTGACGCTCGTCGCCGCTCCGAAGTCTTTGGGCTCCTGCTAACGGCGTTAGGTCTCCTGCTGGTTCTGAGTCTTGCCTCTTACCATCATACGGATCCCTCGTTTGATACTGTATCTTCCACCACAGCCGTCCGAAATTGGATCGGCCCGACCGGCGCGTATTTTGCCGACGCGGTGTTGCAGCTCCTGGGCTGGACAGCATTCTTGATTCCGCTTTTCTGCTTCATTGCCGGGGGAAGGCTGTTGCTGGTGCGGCCCCTCGGATCGCCGGGAGCAAAGGCCCTGGGCGCCGCCCTGCTCGTGGTTTCCGTGGCGGCGCTGCTCGAGCTTTTCTCGCACACTCCGCGGGTGTTTGGCTTCATTCATGGGAGCGGCCTGGTGGGCTACGTGGCAGGTGCGGGCCTGGTGCGGACTTTCAATCACGTGGGCGCCGTCATTGTGGCTGCGACCGCTTTCTTTTGCTCGCTGTTTCTTGTAACCAAATTTTCTTTTTCCTCCGCCGCGCGATTTCTATATTCCGTCTCGAATACCCTCCTCCGCCCGCTCAGGGAGCGGTGGACTGCATGGAAAGAGTCCCGAGAGCGGGTGCGCCTGCTGCGGAAGATTACGCGGGAGCGCGTGCTCGGGAAAGAGCCTGTCGTAAACCACCGTCCGCCCGCTGCTGAGGAGAAGCCGCAGATTACGACGAGGGCGACCTTGGAAGTTGTGCCGCCCGTTGCGGTCCTGGAGGATGAAGAGAGGCCGCACAGGGTTGTTTCGTCAGTCTTGGCTCCTTCCGCCCCGCCAGAACAGAGTGAGCCGCCACAGAGGAGCGGTCCTCGCATCGTCCCGCCGAAGAGCCTCAAGTACAAGCTCCCCAGCACCTCGTTGTTGCGGCCCCCTGACGGAGAGCAAGGAGTTGACGAAAAGGAGTTGAAGCAGCGGGCCGAGCGGCTCACCGGAAAGTTCGGCGAGTTTGGCGTTACCGGCACCGTGACGCAGATTCATCCCGGTCCGGTGGTCACCACGTTTGAATTCAAGCCGGAAGCGGGCATCAAGTACAGCCGCATCACGAGCCTGGTGGATGATCTTTGCCTGGGGCTGCGGGCTGAATCGATCCTGATTGAGCGCATTCCCGGCAAATCCACGGTCGGTATTGAGGTTCCTAACCTGCACCGGGAGATTATCTATCTGCGTGAGATTCTGGAGTCGAGCGAATTTACCGCTGCCCCTTCGCAACTGACGCTCTGCCTGGGCAAGGATATTACCGGCAAAATGAAGGTGGGAGACCTCACGCAAATGCCCCACCTGCTGATCGCCGGCTCAACAGGTTCGGGCAAAAGCGTGGCCATCAATTCATTGATCCTTTCTCTCCTTTTCAAATGCACGCCGGAGGAAACGCGGTTGATCCTCATCGACCCGAAGCGCCTGGAGTTGAACCTCTATGACGGCATTCCTCACCTTTTCACACCCATCGTCACCGAGCCGAAAGTGGCGGCCAACGTTTTACGTCGCGCGACGCTGGAGATGGAAGAGCGGCTCAAAAAACTCGCGCAGCATGGCGTGCGCAATATTGCGCAATACAACGCCCTGTTCGAGCCCGATGCCAATTTGAATCTCTTTGATGCGAACGGCCAGCAGGAATCGCCGCTGCCGTATCTGGTGATTGTGATTGACGAGCTGGCAGACCTGATGATGGTCGAGCCACAGGACGTTGAAGAATCCATCACCCGCCTGGCACAAATGGCGCGCGCCGTGGGCATTCACCTGATTCTGGCGACGCAGCGCCCTTCCGTGGATGTGATTACGGGTCTGATCAAGGCGAACCTACCTTCGCGAGTTTCTTTCCGCGTGGCCTCTAAAGTGGATTCGCGGACCGTGCTGGACTCGAATGGCGCTGAAGCTCTTCTGGGACGCGGCGACATGCTGTTCATGCCACCGGCCAGCTCCCGCTTGCAGCGCCTTCACGGGCCGCTGGTGAACGAAAAGGAAATCAACAAGGTCGTTGAGTGGTGGAAGGCGCAGTCCGCCCCGCAATACCATGAAGAGTTCCTGCAGCCCCTCCGCGACCGCGACGCTGACGAAGCTTCCGATGAGGAAGAACAAGCTTCGCCAGAGCTGGACGCCATTTATGAAGACGCCGTTCGGATTGTCGTGGAATCCGGCAAGGCGTCCACCTCCCTCCTGCAGCGGCGTTTGCGCCTCGGCTATGGCCGCGCTGCCCGCCTTCTTGACCTCATGCAGCGCGACGGCATCATCAGCGCTCCGGATGGCTCTCGGCCCCGGGAAGTGTTAAAGCGCCCGGAATGGCTTGAAGAAGTGGATGAGCCTTTGCGGTAATTCCCCCCCCCGCTTCGCGAGGATAGCAGCGCCCGCAATCGCACACATCGCATAATGCGCGATGTCTGCGCCACCCGGGCTCTTTGCACCTCCGGGCCTTTTGCTAATTTGAACGGCAGTGCAAAAACCGCGCCGTGGCTATCCCCTCGTGCACGGCGCGGCTAATGGAGCGGCAGAGGCACGCCCTTCTTTGACGTCCATGCCTTGAGATAATCCGTGTAAAGGTATTCGACGTCGTCGCGGGCGATCATTTCGGGCTGGGTCTGGTTCAGCTTCCGATATTCGCTTTGGACCCGCTCGCAGTTCTCGTTGATGAACTGTTGCAAGAGTGCAACACCACCGGCTACGCGCCCGGCTTGGGCCTCTTTCAGAGCCGCGGCCTCAACGCTCGGTTGCCGGGCCATTTCCCAGCGCTCGGTTTGGTCGAGCATGCTTCGGATGGTAGGATTCACGGCACGATAGTTCAGGTCGCAGAGCAGCTTCAAGCGGTTGGCCCACCACCACGGCGACTCCGCAGAGTAGGTACTCGTCCCGATTGCGTAGGAGGCGGGAACCGCCGGGCCGTGGAGATAGAACGGCTTAAAGACGTTGCAACACGGATTCGAAAAGCTCGCCCAGTAAACTTGTCGCAGGAGCGGGGGCAACTGCGGGCGCAGATGGGCGACGAATGATGCTGCGGTATGGTAGGGAGATTGGGGGATGTCGTGCATGCAGGGGGTGGGCCAGAAGCTTTCGGGTGGCGTCCAGCGCGGCGCGGCGATGGTTCCCTGCAAATGGCTGCGACTGATCGCCATCATCGCGGCGGGAGTGACGTGTGACACATCATGGCGCAGGCAGGAAAGGGTCATGTTCCGCCGGATTTGCGAACCTGCAGGATTCTTGCCGCCTTTTTGCCAGTAGTCGCCGTAGTCGCGCGTGAAGTTGAAGTCTTTCGCCGACCGTGTCCAGCCCATCTCGATGGCGTGCTCCACCAGCCGTGGATGAGCCTCATTCCAGTCCCGCTCAATCGTGTAAATGTTGGAGATGGAATAAACCCCACGCTCGACGCGCTTGGCCGCCCAGTAGTACCCGGCTGTTTCAAACACCCAGGCATCGTGCGGGTCGGCGAGGATGTAGCTATTATCATAGTTCGCGTGGCCCCACTCGCCGGGGTGCTCGCAATCGCCGCTCTGGCCGTATTTTTCAAGCAGTTCGATCATCACGTGCATCGCTTCATAAGCCGTTTTGCCACGCTCGAGGCCAAGGCGGAGAAGGTCCATCCCCAAAAGTCCGTCGCCCCACCGCGCGGGCTCTTTCGAAAACACCGCCTCGTTACCGATCGCCACACCATACTCATTCATACCCTCTTCATAGCCATACGCCCACCAAAGCTTGGAGCCGATGTGCTCGTACGTCTCGGACGCCTGCGGGATTTCGATGTAGGTGCATTTCAGCATCTCGCCCGGCGCATGGCGCTCGTGAGGGAACTGGACCAAAACCTGCGCCTCCATCGGCGGCCGGTCACTGTTCTTGGCCAGCAGCACCGAACGATCGGCCGTCGCATCTGGCATCGCCACAAAGGTATCGCAGCCGAGTGGGGTGGAATCGAAGTCGGGGTTGCGGGTCTGCTGATGTCCCAAAGAATCCGATAAGATGCCGGCCCGATTGCCTGCTCCAGGCATCGGGCTTGCCTTGCACAGGAGGGAGGCGGCCGCCGCGAGCGTTCCTCCTGCAATCCCTTCCAGAAACTGACGTCGTGTCCGCATGAACACCTCCCCGGATTGCCGTCCGCAATCCTGTCCGGCCCTCAATGATGTAAGCTCGAAGACCCGCTACCCTGTGGGTAGCTCATTTAATAGTGCGCAATGCCGCTGGGGAAATCAACTGGCATCCGGCTCGGGTAGTGGGTCAGCTTGATGGAGAGGCGGCTTTATGCCGCCACCTGGCGAGAGGGCGGCGTAAAGCCGCCTCTAGCGCGCGCGCACAATGGCACAAAATAGGCTTTGATAAGGCAGTCTCGGGTCCACCGGCCGGGTTGACCTTCACTGGGCGCGATGCCATCATGGTGAGGGTAGGCGAGTGAAAGATTATGAAAAAGAAAGCTTGGATTATCAGCGGCGTGGCTGCGCTGCTCGTTGTTGCGCTGGCGGTGTCAATTGTTCCAGTGGAGCGCGGGTTTGCACAGAACTCAGAAGGGCCGAGCCAGCAACCTGGAGAAACCGTCATCATTCCCAAGCGCGAGCAGCCGCAACAACAGGGACCCGCTCAGCAGCCCGGCGAAACAGTGATTGTCCCAAAGCAGCAGGCCCCTCCTCCCGTCGAGCAGCCGAAACAGCCCGAAAAGATAAACCCAAACAAAATTTATACGCTTTCGACGTCCACGAATCTGGTGAACGTGGATGTGCTGGTGGAAGATAGCGAAGGCGATCCCATCAGGAATTTGCAAAAGGGCAACTTCAAGCTCGAAGAGGATGGGGTGCAGCAAACCATCACGAATTTCGGCCCTACCCAGGCGCCTGTTACCGTTTGCATGCTGGTGGAATTCAGCAACGAATATTGGCCGCTGCTCTACCAGGCGCTCGAAGAGGGCTACACGTTTCTGAATTTTATCAAGCCTCAGGACTGGGTTGCTGTGGTTACCTTTGATCTCCAGCCGCACATTCTCACGGACTTTACGCATAGCCGGTCTCAAGTGGAGGGAGCGCTGAATGAGCTGCGGTTCCCAGGTTTTTCAGAAACCGATCTCTATGACGCACTTGCTTTCACCATCAACCGGATGAAGAACATCAAGGGCCGGAAGGCAATTCTGGCGATTGTGAGCGGCTATGACACTTTCAGCAAACTCACCTATGACCAGATGCTGAAAATCGCCAAGTCTTCTACCACACCGATCTATCCAGTGAGCATCCTGGAGTGGCTTGCGGTGCGGATGCCGAACGGCTACAACATCAATTACTGGCAGGCGCGCAACGGCCTGAGTTACATCGCCAAGTATTCCGGCGGAGAAGCCTATTTTCCCCGCTTTGAAGGAGCGCTGCCCGGTATTTATCGCCAGATCGCGGAGCAGTTGCGCTCACAATACAGCCTGGGTTTTGTTCCCAGTGATCCGGAAAAGAACGGCAAGTACCACAAGCTTAAGGTCCAACTGATGGACGCCCAGGGAAATCCGCTCCGGATCATGAATCAGAAGGGCAAAACTGTAAAATATCGCTTGGTCTACCGGGAAGGCTATTACGCTCCTAAGGGATAGGAACACCGCGAGCCTGGTGGCGCATGAGGCGAGGCCAGCGCCGCGCCTCCGGTGCACGCGCCGGGTGCCAAGGATTCTCCGCGAAAATCGGAACGCGGGCTATTCACGAAATATTCTCTTGTGAACAGGTCAGGGTTGCCAAAGCGACTGCGGGAAAAGGAGGCGCTCGCCCGGATTGACCGTGATCGCCTGCCTTGTCATGTCGCCATCATCATGGACGGAAACGGCCGCTGGGCGCTGAAGCGCAAGCTGCCGCGAATCTTCGGTCATCGGGCTGGAATGCGCGCGGTGAGGCAAGTGGTAGAAGCCTGCCGGCGCTTGGGAGTTTCCTACCTTACCCTTTACGCCTTCTCAATCGAAAATTGGAAGCGTCCTCCGGCGGAGATCAAACTCCTGATGGCGCTGCTTCGTGAGTACCTGAAGAAAGAAATCGAAGAGATGCAGCGGGAGAACATCCGCCTGGGGGTGATCGGGCGCATCCACGAGCTTCCCGCGTCCGTTCGGAAAGACTTGCAGAAGGCGCTGGATGCCACGCGGGGCAATACGGGGCTGCATCTGACTCTTGCGCTCAACTACGGATCCCGCGCGGAGCTGGCGGACGCCTTCTCGAAACTGGCAAAGCGGATGAGAAGGAACGGTGAAATTGAAATTAATGAAGGCGTCATCAGCCAAAGCCTGTACACCCAGGATTTGCCGGATCCAGACCTGCTCATTCGAACCAGTGGTGAAATGCGGCTGAGCAATTTTCTGCTCTGGCAGGCTGCCTACGCCGAACTATGGGTTACCGAGACACTCTGGCCGGACTTCAAGCGCCGCGATCTCTACCAGGCCGTTCTCGATTACCAGAAGCGCGAACGCCGCTACGGCGGATTGGGCCTGACCTAATTCCTTCCCTTTGTAATATTCCCAGATAGAATGGGTCTCGAAGCTCACTCGAAGACTGCGGGCGGCATCGGATGACAAAGACACGTGTTCTCACCGGCATCGCAATCTTTTTTCCCGCTGTTTACCTGATTGGCTGGGCACCGCGGTGGCTCTTTCTGATCGCGCTCATTGCGCTGGTGGAAAGGGGATTATATGAATATTTCCTGATCGCGCGCGAAACTCGGTTAAAGGCATTTGAGAGGCTTGGGTACGTCGCGGGCCTTGCGATTTGCGTCGTCGAGTGGCCGGACCTCTACCGTCGGGGAGTTCTGGAGCTTGCGGTGATCCTCGTTTTTATGCTGCTGGCTTCGGTGTGGGCCCTCTGGATGGCGCCTGATTTCAGGTCCTACACGGAAGGGGTTGCGGCCACATTTTTCGGCGTCTTTTACGTGGCCTTCACGCTCTCTTGCCTGTTTCCCTTGCGCTTTTCGGACCTCGGGGCCGGCCTCGCGAGCGGCCGGCAGATTGTGTTTTTCCTGTTTGCGGTGATTTGTGTGGGAGAT
This sequence comes from Terriglobia bacterium, assembly GCA_050745365.1. Classification (GTDB taxonomy): domain Bacteria; phylum Acidobacteriota; class Terriglobia; order UBA7540; family UBA7540; genus RH2-MAG17b. The sequence goes on along the minus strand of JBOGJS010000168.1, from coordinate 14,229 downwards.
ATCTGCGCCTATTTCACCGGGCGGGCTCTTGGACGGCGGCTCCTTTTTCCCCGCGTTTCGCCGAAGAAAACTCTGGAAGGCGCGCTCGGTGGACTGGCCGGAAGCGTGGTTGTGGGATGGGCGTGGGCGCAATTGTTCTGGCAGACAAAAGCGTGGGAACCGGTTATTCTGTTAGCTTTGTGCGTTGCGGTGGCGGGGCAGGCAGGGGACTTTGTGGAATCTGCGTTGAAGCGGGGCGCGAACATTAAGGACTCCGGCGCCATACTTCCTGGCCATGGTGGGCTTCTTGATCGTGTGGACAGTATGCTTTTTGGCGCTCCGGCACTCTGGCTCGTGCTGATTGTAAGGCATTTTATCCGTGTTTAAGTTCGGTCTGTTCAAGGGGACTGTTCTTTGAAGGGTTTGTGCATTCTCGGCTCAACAGGATCAATCGGTCAAAACTGCTTGCGGGTAGTGCGGAGCCTTCCCGGCCGCTTTCGTGTTGCCTCGCTGGCGGCCGGGAAAAACCTCGAGCTGCTGGTACAGCAAATCGAGGAATTCAAGCCAGCGTTGGTTACCGTTGGCGCGCCCGAGTCTCAGCAGCCGCTCAGCGCCTTGCTTCAGGCGAGAGGATATCGCGAGCCCCTGAGGATCGTTGCGGCCTCCGAGGGCCGAGTGGAAGCGGCGACTCTTCCGGAGGTGGACACGGTCGTCTCCGCGTCGCATGGAGTCACCGGGCTTGTCGCCACTTTTGAGGCAATCCATGCGGGCAAACGGGTGGCCTTGGCGAACAAAGAAACGCTCGTAGTGGCGGGTGAGTTGGTGATCCGCGAGGCGGCGCGCAGCGGGGCGGAAGTGCTTCCAGTGGACAGCGAGCATTGCGCTATCCATCAATGCCTTCGTTCCGGCAAAACGCAGGAAGTTGAGCGGCTCATCTTGACGGCTTCCGGAGGGCCTTTCCTGAAGACCCCGCTCAAGGAATTCAGCTCGATCACCCCGGAAGCGGCGCTCAAACATCCGATTTGGCGGATGGGTGGCCGCATTACGGTGGACTCGGCGACACTGATGAACAAGGGGTTTGAAATCATCGAAGCGCGATGGCTCTTCGGCCTTTTACCCGCACAAATCGAGGTCCTGATCCATCCCGAGTCAGTGATTCATTCCATGCTAGAATTTAAGGACAGATGCATCCTGGCCCAGTTGGCGGTCGCGGACATGCGCATCCCTATTCAATATGCCTTGACGTATCCGGAGCGGGTGCCCATTGCAGGTGACGGCTTGGGCCTTGATCTCCTTGCCGCAGCGCGATTGCATTTTCGCCAGCCGGATACGCGGCGCTTTCCGTGCCTCGGGTTGGGACGCGCGGCGATTGAATCTGGAGGGGGTATCCCTTGTGCCCTCAACGCCGCTGACGAGGTTGCGGTGGAGGCATTTCTCGACCGGCGGTTAGCTTTTTCGGCTATTCCGCGTGTGGTCGAAGAGGTGATGCGCCAAACGCCCAGCCAACATCTAATGTCAATAGAGGATGTGCTCGACTGCGACCGGGAAGCAAGGCTCCGGGCGGGAGAAGTGATTGCGGCTCTCCATAGCGTCTAAATGAGGAATCCGATTTGACCATTTTTACCCATTTCATCACGGACATTATTGTGGTTGCCATCGTTCTGGGCTTCATGATTTTTGTCCACGAGCTGGGCCACTTTATCGTCGCGAAGCGTTTTGGCGTGCGGGTGTATGTGTTTTCCCTCGGGTTCGGCAAGCGGATTTGGGGGTTTACGAAAGGGGACACAGACTACCGCATCAGCGTGCTTCCTCTTGGCGGGTACGTGAAGATGGCGGGCGAAGATCCCTCCGAGCCGCACCACGATGATCCCGGTGATTTCCTTGCGCACCCACGTTGGCAACGGTTCATTATTGCTGTTGCGGGCCCCGCGATGAACATTCTTACGGCGTTGGTGATGCTCGCCGTGCTCTACAAATTCCATTACCAGAAGCCTGCCTATGCCGGACAGCCTGTCCGTATTGGGGAAGTGCAGCCCAACTCTCCGGCGGCTAAAGCGGGTCTCCAGCCGGGCGATTTGATCGTTCGCATGGGAAACACGGAGCACCCGACGTGGGAAAAGGTCCAGTTGAGCGTGCTGATGACTGCGCGTCAGCCGATCCCTTTGGAGATCGAGCGGGATGGGAAGCTCTTCGGCGCTACCTTAACGCCTGAGGCGCACGGCGAAGATCAGGTGGGTTATGCAGGCTTTGCCCCTTGTTGGCCCAGCGTGGTTGGGCAGGTGGATTCCGGCCTGCCTGCGAGCCGCGCCGGGTTGAAGCCAGGCGACAAGCTACTTGCCGTGGATGGGAAACACGTCCCCTGCTGGCAGGGCCTCTCATCGCTGATGCAGACGAAAGCGGGCAACGCGGTGATGCTGACCGTCGAGCGCGGCCAGGAACAGCTTCAGATTCCCGTGCAGCCGGTCGAGCGCGACGAAGCGGGCGAGAAGCGGTGGATTATCGGCGTTTACCCCCGCATGGACGTGGTCACTTCGCTTCGGCCCGGCAAAGCCGTTGCTGAGTCCTGGCATGACAATGTCCAAAGCACCGTCGTAACCTTTGAGGCGCTAAAGCGCATCTTGACTCGCCACATGTCCGCGCGCTCTCTTTCAGGCCCCGTAGGCATCGCCCAGCTTTCCGGCAGCGCCTACCGGGCCGGCATTGTGCCCTTACTCTCTTTCACCGCCTTCATCAGCCTGCAATTGGGGATCTTCAACTTGCTGCCGATTCCTATGCTGGACGGCGGCATGATCCTGATGCTGTTCGTCGAAGGAGCGATGCAAAGAGATTTGAGTCTTCGATTCAAGGAAAGAGTGGTGCAGGCCGGAATCTTTCTGCTGCTGTTGCTGGTGGTCTTCGTCACGTATAATGATGTTATCAAGGCGCTGGGAGGACGTTATTGACAGGGAGACTTTATGAACTTCAGTGACCATGAGCATTTTCCGCCTCGTCGCAGGGCTCGCCCGGTAAAGGTAGGAGGGTTGACCATAGGCGGCGACGCTCCGATCGTCGTACAGACGATGACGAAGACGGACACGCGGGACGTTGAGAAAACCGTGGCCCAGATTCAGGAGCTTGAAGCAGCGGGCTGCGAAATGGTGCGGCTCGCCGTGCCGGATATTGAGGCCGCAAAAGCGCTGGCCCAAATCCGCAAGCGCTGCCCGGAGTCCATCCTCGTTTCCGATATTCATTTTCAATATAAGTTCGCGCTGCTGGCGCTCGACGCTGGTTTCGATAAGTTGCGCATCAACCCCGGGAACATCGGGGATGCGGAGAAGGTGCGCACCGTGGTGCGCCGCTCCCAGGAGCAGCATGTGCCCATCCGAATTGGCGTGAACGCTGGGTCCCTTGAGCGGCGGCTGCTTGAAAAGTACGGATTTCCTACGCCGGAAGCGATGGTGGAGAGCGCGTTGTATCACATCCACATTCTGGAAGACCTCGGGTTCACTGACACCATCATTTCGCTGAAGGCTTCGAACCTGAAGCTTTGCGTTGCGGCCTATCGACTGCTGGCGAAACAGGTGGATTACCCCCTCCACGTTGGCATCACGGAAGCGGGAACACAGTTCTCCGGCACGGTGAAGTCCTGCGCGGGCATCGGAATGCTGCTCGCGGAAGGAATCGGCGATACCATTCGCGTCTCGCTGGCCACGAACCCCGTCGAAGAGGTGCGCGTGGCCTACGAGCTGCTCAAGGCGCTTGAGCTTCGCGGCCGAGGGCCCATGGTGATTGCTTGCCCTACCTGCGGGCGGCTGGAAGTGGACCTCTTCAAGATCGCCGGAGAGATTGAGAAGGCGACGGCACATATCAAGATGCCCCTCAGCCTGGCCGTGATGGGATGCGCTGTTAACGGGCCGGGAGAAGCACGCGAAGCGGATCTGGGCGTTGCTGCCGGTCGCGGCAACGGCATGATCTATCGCGAGGGCAAGGCGATCCGGCGGGTAAAGGAAGAGGAGATTGTCCCCGCATTACTCGAGGAGATTGAGCGGTACGTTGCCGAGAAGTCAGGCGTTGTTCCACCCGTTCCCCGTGTGGTCGAACCTGAGCCTGCTCCCACAGGTCCCCTTACCGTTCTTCAGTAGCCATCACAGTTGAAGAGTCGAAAGTTTAAAGTCGAAGTAAAAGGAGAGCTTCCCTGAGCTTTCAACCTTCAACTGTCGGCTTTCAACTTGCTTCCCCTTCGGAAGTTCCTGTTGCGGCGATGGTGGTGCATTGCTGCGCGTCATTGCGTCGGCATCTCCAGGATGGAAGCGAGACGTCGGGGATTATTGTAGGCTGTGGAAGTGGCGATGAGGTGGTCTATGCGCGGCAGGCGCTTCGCACGGCCCACGTGTTTGGGATTGACCTCAAAAGCAAATTCTCAGCGCTTGCCCGCGCCTCAAACTGCGTCGCGCGAGGCGACGCGCTCCATCTTCCTTTTGGATCTGCGGCCTTCGACTTTGCCGCGGCGCTTCATTCTCTCGAACACGTGGCGGATCCCGTCCAGGGTTTGGACGAAATATGCCGCGTTCTGCGCCCTGGGGCATGGTTCTACGTGGGCGTGCCCAACCGCACCAGGCTACTGGGCTATCTGGGCTCTTTTGATGCGACTCTAGGGCAAAAGATTTTCTGGAATGCGAAGGACTGGTGCGCCCGATGCCGCGGCAAATTTCGAAATGAAGCTGGAGCCCATGCGGGGTTTGATCGGGAGGAGTTGCTGGGCTTGCTCGCGGGGCGGTTTTCAAAGGTTGAGCTTCTGACCGGAGAATATCTTCATTTTAAGTATCATCGCCTCCTTCCGCCGCCCTTGCTCAGCCTGCTGCTTTCCCCGGCCTGGCTTCACTTCACGGCGCCGGCCCATTACGCCCTGTGCCAGAAGCCGGCCTGAGCCTTCGTTAATTATGTAGATAACAATTGTTTAAATAATCCTGCATCCATGGTAGAGTTTGGACATGCGGCTCTGCCGCCTGGTTATGAGGAAGGGCCCCAAGGGCTTGGAGGGAAGCAAGACCCGTCATTCTGAGCATATTCGAATTCCTGATAGTCTAAGGGTGCCTCGGCAGGTCAAGCGGCGAAACCACAGACTGGGTCCAGTAGTCACTTCTTTGCTGGGAGTTGGGCAATGCGGAGGAGGAAGCTTTCCAGCGGTCTTTTCTGGGTTTTGTGTTTTGGTGTCATCTGCTTAAGTTTCCAGTGCGGAGGAGGCGGCGGCGGCAGCGGGATTCAACCCTCTCCACCATCAGGCCCAACCAGTCCGGGCACGCTCTCGTCCATTAGCCCGATTGTGGCCGCACAAAACGGCCCTCAATTCACGCTAACCGCCAACGGAAGCAATTTCCCTTCCAGCGCCCAGATTGTGTTTAATGGGACGGCGGAGTCCACAACCCTGGTTAATTCCACTCAACTGACAGCAGCAATTCCTTCGAGCGCACTTTCCACCGCCGGCAAGCTCAACGTCACCGTACAGGCTGGAACTACGAACAGCAGCGCCGTCAGCTTCTACGTGGTGCCTGCCGTCAGCCCTTCGTCAGTTTCCGTGGGTTCGGCAGCGACAACTTCTTCTGTAGATGTGAGCGTCAGCGCGGACACGCAAACCACGCCGTTGCTCCTTCAATCCATCGGCGCCAGTGTGGGCTCAGAGGCCACGTCGGCAGCCAATACGGCCATCGTCGTCGAGCCGGGCCAGACGGTGAACCTCTTCGTTGTGGGAAGCGGTATTCAGGCAGGCGACTTTTTCTCGGTAACGGGCAACGGGGACATTACCGTGACGCAGCCGATCGTAAGTAATTTTAGCCAGACGGAAGGCACATCTCCGGTTCCCGCCGTGAATTTTAATATCTCCGTGAGTCCAAGCGCTGCTCTCGGACCGCGGAGTCTGATGGTCACCGATCCGGCCGGTGAGATCTCGGTCTTCCCAGGCGGGATTATCGTTCAATCGGGGTCTTAAATGAAAATTCGTGTTGCGGGTCTGGGATTGATATTAGGTTTGATGGGTGTGCTGACCGTTTCAGCCACCACCCTGGTGCGGATGAGCCTGGACCAACTCACCCAGGCGGCGAGTGATGTAATTGAGGGCCGCGTGATGAGCCAACAGAGCCAATGGAACGCTGCGCACACGCAAATTGTTACGCTGACCACCTTCGCCGTGGATTCGAATGTAAAGGGCAACACGTCTTCCACGGTGGTGATCGAGCAGTTGGGCGGCACGGTGGGTCATTTCCGCGTCTACGTGCCGGACACGGTACATTTTTTTCCACAGTCAAAATACATGCTGTTTCTGGAGCACTTGCCTTCCAATGCGGCGCATTACCGGGTCGTGGGGATGATGGAGGGCGCCTACCGCATCTACACCGATCCTCACACCCGCCAGGAGCGCGTGATTAATCCGGTCGGATACTTCTTTGGCGGCGCGCATAACGGCGGGGAGAGCCAATCACCGGCCACCATGCCGCTCAACACGTTTCAACAGCAGGTTTCGGGCGCCATGGCAAAGCCCATTGTGATTCCTGCGGGAACAGTTATTCCCATCATTATTCAATCAGCGTCCTTCAACGGCGCGGGCCGGATTCTGGTGGAAGGCCGAACCGTGGGAGACATTTTTCCAAACCGGCAGGTTGTAATCCCGTCGGGAAGTCTTGTAGACGGCTGGGGCAGCGAACTCTCCGGCCACTGGGTTTTGCACTGGACCGCTGTATCCATCCGCGGCCGGCAGACAAGCATTTCGGCAACGAATGAGGTTGCGGTTACGCCTTCATTCAAAGGCGAGCACGTGACGGCGGTGACGAAGTGACGGAGGTGAAGCCTATGAGAGCATGGCGGATTCTACTGGTATCTGCGATCGTTGCTTCCACAACAATTTTCCTTTTCGCTTATACTCACGAGCAGGATGACGTCAACGGGCCGGTCGTGACGAAATGGTGTGATGGAAACCTTAATAATGGCTCGCCTTGTACCAGCACCGTGACGTGGAACTTGAATCCTACGGCTTCGAACGTGAACACGTCGGGAGGTGCCTCACTGCTTCAGACGATCCAGACCTCTTTCGCCTCCTGGGATCAGGCAAGCCTCAGCGGCCAGTCGCTTGTAAGCGTAAACATCGTTCAGGGTTCGACAAGCGAAACCCAGACGACGCCGAATGCCAGCGACTGCACCGACGTGATTGGCTTCACGGACTCGAGCAGCGATTTCTCGACCGGCACCATCGCGTTTACAGAGATTGCCACAAGCTTTGGCCCGCAGCCGAACCAATATAGTTGCAGTGGCAGCACCACCACCTACTCCTGCCGGTTGCCCTCTTGCATTGTGGATGCCGACATTGAGTTTAATCCTACCGTTAACTTTGCCACGGCGGCGCCGATACCGGCAAACGATTTTGACCTTCAGGCCATCGCGACGCACGAGATTGGCCATTTCCTGGGAATGGACCACAGCGGTCTCGCCAGTTCCATTATGTATGCCTTTGGCGATTCCGGAGGCGTCCCGCAGCGCGTACTCTCTACGGACGATGCGATCGGCATCGGGTCCATTTATCCTTCTTCCAATTTCAGCAGTTTGACGGGCACGCTTTCCGGAACCATCTTGATGGGTGGCTCCGGCATTTTTGCCGCGCATGTGGTGGTGACGGGCACTCCCTCGGGCGCCGCGGTGGCTGACGGTCTCACCAACTCTGACGGCACATACAGCATCTTTGTCCAGCCGGGCCAATACAACGTTATCGCGCTTCCCCTTGCTGGCCTTTACGATATCAGCAACTATGGCGGCTGGGCATGCGGATACGAAGAAAATGGTCCTCCCTGCTGCGACCCCTCAACTTCAGGCTGCACCGCCACAGCGCTCACCCCGCCCACTAACTTCAGCGGCAAATTTAACTGAAAGAATTGTGAATTGATCTTTCGCTGCGGGGCACTACGACTACCAAGTTGCTTCAATCAGCGTGCCCTGATACGAGGCTACTGTGCCCACATGCAAAAGTGCGAATGAGGAGCCGGGGTACAGGTACGCTAATTAACGCAACGGCGCACTACTGTCGAGTGATGCCCTTCGGTTTCGGCAGGTTACTCAATTGGCCTCGGAGTTCTACGCTGATGGCGTGGGCGATGTTTCGCTGCGCGTCAAGCGGGTTACTCAGATTACGGTTGTAACTTTTTGCCCAGATGTTAACCTGATCCCCCACCCGGACTAGCCTCGCAAGCACCCGCACCTGCCTGCCGGAGCGAAATACGCTACCCTCCACAACATAGCGAACGCCGAGTTCTCGGCCGATTTCCCGAATATCCTTGTCAGAATGTTGATATTGGACCACAGCGGTTCGAGCTATGACGCGCACGCGCCTGGGATCAGACCGGCCGAGCCGAGTGATCACCTCCTCGGTGAGACCGGCACTCAGGTAATCCTGGTTGGGGTCGCCAGTAAGATTCGCGAATGGCATCACCGCCAGCATCACTTTGCCGTTGGAAGGGTTTTGCTTTTCGACGGAGGCGGAGACTTGATGGGATTTTACCGGATTGAAAGCTTGATGGACAAGGTCAAGCACAATGATGCTGATGATAGCAAGAACGGCCATGGCGGCGGCGTTCCGCAAGGTAAAGCTGGGAGGAGCTCTGCGGAGAACTAAGGGCATCTCCGGGCTCACTGCGGGAGATTTCCGATGGGCCAGGTCCGTGGCGGCGACGTTTGAAGGTGGATCAGACTTATTTTGCTTTTCATCCGAGCTGGGGTTAGTGGCATTAGTCCAACTGCTCGCTTCCCGCCGCATCTCTTGAACGCTCATCACGAAGCGGTATCCGCGTCCCGGAACCGTGGCAATGAAACGATTTTCACCTCGGGTCTCGCCTAGAGCTTTGCGCAGGGCCGATATGCACTGCGTCAAGTTGTTTTCCTCAACCGCAGTGCCTTCCCAGACTTTCGCCAAAAGCTCGTCCTTCCCGACGGTTCTCCCGCAGTTCCCAACGAGCACAAGCAGAGTCTCAAGCGCCCTGGAGTTAACGGCTACCGGATCATCCCCTCGCCATAGCGCGCGTCTGGATGGGTTAAGACGGAAAGGGCCAAACTCGTAAACGACTTCAGGATCTCCTGTGCCCCCTTCAGAAGGTTTCATGGCTTTTCAGCGCCTGATGAAGCGCTTCTCGTAAATCAGCTATCTTCAGTTTCTCCCTCTCCTGAAGGGAGCGTTAAGCTTACCGGGGAAATGAAGCGATCTTACGATGGCCGCCAAACGGCTGTCAAGCTGCCAGCCAGTAATCAGTGTTCAAGTAGTAATCCACTGAACGTACTTCAAAAATAAGCGTCGCGCGTTGCGATCGCGGAAAAAAGAATTTGTAGCGGCGAGTTTCGCTCGCCAGGTGGCGGCATAAAGCCGCCTCTACATCAAACGAACCACTACCGAGTGGTGGTCGACGTCCGTGAGTTCAGAAGATCTCATAACTTTTCAGATGTCGATTAACGACTTTTCATAACTCGGCGGCGTACTTTGCTGCTTGAGATGGAAGGGGCTGCCACAAACTGGGTAGCCAATGAATGGTGGCAGCAGAGCATACGGAGAAAAGCTTGCTAAAAGGATAAACATTCAGTCCCGGAGGGGAAAATTAGAACCAACTCGGTAATTGACGACAATTTCTCAAATCGATACCAAATTGTGGAGTGGAACATGAAATCGCGCACTTTGTTTGCACTGGTTGTACATCGATTCTAAGGTAAGCTATCCGCCACCCGCAGGCTGCTTGTAGTCCTTGCGGTTCTGGCGGCTGTGCTCCTCGTGGCCGGCGCGCCGGCCTGGGCGCAGACGAACGTGACGGCCAGCAGTACGGGCATTGGAAATTGGTCCGCCACGAGCACGTGGAATTGCGGGCCGCCCATCAACGGCGGCTGCGAGCCGAATAACGGCACGCCCGCGGGCGATTTCTTACGACGTGACGATAAATTCGGGAAGCGTAGGAACTACGGGCGTCACGGTCGATACCAGCCCGACCATTGACACACTGACGCTTGGTAGCGGCGCATCGGTCGGAATGGGCTACCCGGCAAGACGCTGACGATCGGCAGCAGTAACAACGTGGGTTCACTGACGAACGCGGGGGAAGTTTATATGTCGACGGCAGGAAGCACAATAAACGTCGGCCTCTCTTCGAACCCGAACGCCACGGTGACGAACAAGGCCGGCACCTTCATCGTTACGGGTTGCGCAGGTTGCGGCGGGAGCAATCTTTTTCAGGTGCACGGGAACCTGAGCAACTCGGGTGCCGTGTTCCCAGGCTACTTCGGAGGAAGCGGCAACCTCTTCAACGTGACGGGGACGTTCACGAACGCTAGCGGAGGGTCAGTCGCTGTATACAACGGCACGACTGCTAACATCGGAACGTTGGTTAATTCGGGAGGAGTAAATGTCATGAGAGGTGGGGCCTTGAACCTGACGAACGAGCTCATCACCATCGCGAGTGGATCGAAGCTGGTGGCGACAGGTGACGTGCACGGCCTCGACGAGCTGACGACTGTTGCAGGGACACTGATCGTCGATAGCGGCTTTCCCGGCGAGACTACGCCCTCGGGCGGCACGCTCACTGTGACCAGTACGGGTGCTGTCAAGATCTCGGGCGGCGGAACGGCGGTGACGATAGACGGCAATGGGGCCAATTCGGGCTCCGTGACGGTCACGGGGCACGGCAGCTTGACGACCACTGGAAGCTACCGCCAAAACTCGGGCACGACCACGGTAGCAGCACATAGCACGCTCAGCACCGGCTCTTATACCGAGAGCGGCGGCGTAACGGACGTGGATGGCACGCTGATTTCGCCCAGCCTCTCCGTCAGCGGCGGCACGCTCGAAGGGTCAGGAACCATCGAAGGGACGCCAACCGGCGGGCCCATCAGTGTTGCTTTTAGCCACGTCACATTTCAGCCCAGCGACCCGCTGGCAATTTCCGGCAGCTTGGCGCTGAACTCGACGGACACGTGGAACGAGCTATGGAGCGGTCCATCGAGTTATGGAGCGGTGGACGTTGGGGGCACGCCGGGCACGGCAGCTCTCGGCGGAGCCACCCTGGACATCACGACGACAAACTTCGCGTCGCTCTCTAACGGGCAGGTGTTTACCATCCTGGATGCAGTCAATGGAGTTTCCGGAACCTTTGGAACGATTAATGGGCTGGATTTCGGGAGCGGAGACTCGTGGGCCGTCGGCTACGCCGCAGATGCGGTGACACTGACGGCGAACATCGGAACCTCTGCGAGCACGCCTGAGCCCGGCGGGCTGTTGCTCCTAGGTACCGGCTTGTTTGGGCTGGCTTGGCTCGTGCGGCGCCGAAGGGTTGCAAAGGCTTGGTGAGGGGGGTAAGGGTTGGTTGCGCTGCGGGTTGCCCTGGCCCTCCAAGGCACCCGCAACGCTTTTGACAGAATGTAGGGAGCGAACAGCGATTCCCTAAATAAATTCGCCAAAAAGGGGATAGCGCAGACCTTCGGTCTCTAAGGTCTGCGGCGTTTGGGTTCGGGTGCGCGGGCAAGCGCGGGCCACAACGGCGGCTTTCCGCGCTTGCCCCCGCTCCGACCCGAAATTGAGACTGCCGAAAGCGCTCCCCACGCGAATTGATGAGGAGCGGATTAGCTGAAAGGAGTTTTCGTGATGAAACGAATCATCCTGTATGCAGCGGCCGTTGCCGTGGCGCTGGGGCTGTGTGTATCGGCACGAGCACAAGATAACGGTCCGTTTCACATTACCGAGTTTTCCGCAACCATGGTCATGAGCGTTCCAGGGCACAACGCCACGAACACGATGAAAATTTACCGCTCGGGTGACAAGATGCGCAGTGAATTGTCGCAAATGGGCACGCAGGCCTACTCTCTTTCGCTCTTAAGCGAGCATATCGGCTACTTCGTCATGCGGCCCGGCATGTGCATCGAAACGCATCAGTCTAATCCGAACCATCCCAACCCGTTCGGCATGACCGGAAAAGTCCAGCGAACCGAGTTGGGGACGGATACGGTCGACGGCCACCCAACCAAAATCGAGCAGATCACGATCGAGAGTGGCACCGGGAAAACCGTGAGCATGAAAACGTGGACAGCCACGGACTTGCACGGGTTTCCTCTACGAATTGAAATGCCGATGGCGCAGGGAACGGCGCGAATGGAGTTCAAGGACGTTAGCCTATCCTCCCCTCCCGCGTCACTCTTCGACCCACCCTCGAATTGCAGGCAGATGCCGGTGATGCCGGGCGGGCCCCATTAATCGAAGTACTCGTACCGTCGCATAAGACTGCTGTCGCGACGGCGGCTGGCAAAAACTGTTGGAATTTGGCCAGAATGAGAAAGGGGTTGAGAATTTCTCCATATGATTGCCGAGAGCCAGATATATTCAGGGTTTTCCTGTCCCCAGGTAGGGCTGGAGAAGGATTTTTTGGACCTGGTGATCACAGAATATGCACGGCAGAGCGTTCAGAAATTCATTGAATGCTACGGCGGGCAGATCCAACTTCGCGCCGGCGGCATTCGACCTGTACTCAGCAATTGGCTGCAATGCGCCGACACCTTCGAAACCGTATGGAATTCGGCATTTGGTGAAGTGTTTGCGGCTGTGTTTCGGAACGGAGCACAGGACATAGAGCGATGTGCCGCCCTGCTTGCGTTGCGCCTCCACGAGTGCGGCCACGAAGGCGAATGGGGACTTCAACTCTCTAAACCTGTCCGTTTCCGATTCGATCGGTGGTTGCTCCCTGCCGCCGATGCCATGGAGGTATCAGCAATGTCACAAGCGGTTACGCTTAACGTCCGGACGGCGGACATTTGGCAGAAGGCCGCGTTTCAGCGCAGTGAGAATGGCTGGGAAACAAACTATGGCGTGGAAGTCCTGCCAGTGTTAATCCGGCCGAGGATCCGATGGACGCTATTGACCGCCGAATCTCTTGCACCTTCATCGAGCGCGCTGCTAAAGATGGAGGTCCTTGGCTACGGCGATGCAGACGTGGACACGCAGCCCGAGTTACTGCTGCACAGTTGTGATACCGCTATGAGCCTGATTGCTGAGTTTGCGGATATTTATTTGGCATGGGTCAGCAACGTGATTAGAGAGTTGGTACCGCTTCGAGCGAGGCCCGGCATGTTCAACAACGGCAGCAGTGACCTCTCTCCAGGAGTGATCTGCGTTTCGAACGCCGCTTCGAATCAAGAGAATCCTTGGTCCCTTGCTGAGGTGTTCGTGCATGAAGCAACGCACCAATACCTCTACATCGCAAGGAGGTTAGGGAGGATGGACGATGGAAAGGACACTACCCTTTACTTTTCGCCTTTTCGTAATGCAGGTCGGCCCATCTATAACATCCTCATCACATATCATGCATTTGCGAACGTCGTGCTCTTTTACCGGACTGCGCTGTCACACGGCCTGCGGGTCGATCAAGCCTCGGCGCTCGCCGTCGAAAAGCGCATGAAAGAACTCGAACAGAAGCTGCAACCGTTGGAGCAGGCGCTCGAATCCACAACATCACTCACTCCGCTCGGCCTCGCATTGTGGGAGCCGCTCCGTGAGCAACTCGCGGATTGATTGTCGTGTCGATGCCGGTAATTGGATCGCGCTCTGCTTCAGCCTTGGGCTTTCAAAGATTTCACCGGTTCACGTGGCTCAGTCGGGAAGACGTAACGAGCTAGTAAAAACGGTATTACTGCTGGTCTCGGTAATTTCTTGTCGAGGGTAGGCTAAATTAATACACATTATCAACTCATTAATTCAGGCATCAAAAATCCTTAAAGGAGACTCGAATGGCTGAAAATAAACCAGATGTCAAGACTACCGATAGTTTACCTGCGTCCGTATCCGCCGAACATAAGAAGAGAATCCACGAAAAGCTGAAGGGTTTAGTGGAACAAGAACTTGCGCACGAGAGTGAAACGCTGGGAACGTCGCCTGCCAAACCCGCAGTCCACGGCTCGATAGAATGGAGCAAGGCTGCGGAACGGTAAGCCACTCCCTAGCAATCGACGCTTGGGATTCGCGGCTGAGGCCGGCCTGCCAATGACCAAACGCTTGGCCGAGGCTGCTTGCCGGAGCGGCGGTGTTTGTTCGTGCCACTCTGGGTGATGGCTTCTACAGTAAGTGTCACGTACTCTACTGCCTGGTTGCAAAAAGAGGCGCAATAGCCGACACGTGTCACAATCGTGCGCCGCTTCGAAAATTTCGATCAACACCCCTCATCCGGGGTCGAGGAGTCTACCGTGAGCCCCTTCGCTCCGCTCAGGGCGATTCGA
>JBOGJS010000167.1:0-16803 GCA_050745365.1 Terriglobia bacterium | reverse complement strand
GCTATGATCCCCTCTGCGTCTACTATTACAAGATTCACCGCGGTAAGGCTGACTTTACGCGCTCGACGATCAGCTACAATGGCACGGCGGAGGTGGGCACCCAGATCCTCATTGACGACATCGACGGAGATGGCGACCCGGACATCATTGTGGCGGGAAAAACCGGTGTGCACTGGCTTGAAAATCTGCGCATCAATCACCGCTCGCGCGAGGCGCGTGAAAAGGAGCTGCTGCTCAACACTCACTGGCCCTTTCCGGGTGAAAATGACCCGTAGAGATTGGCCTCCGTCTGCCCTTCTTATTGAATCCGCCGCGATCCCTCCGCAGGTTCTCCGCCGGATCCTTCATCGAGCGGTTTGCGTCTCGCAAATCCCTCATCGATTCCGTGCCAATACTCGATGCGCTTTTCGCCCATCTTCCAGCACAGATAAACTTCACGGCCGTCGCGGAGGGTGGGGAAATCCACCAGGCCCTCTTCCACGTCCTTCACCACGCATCCTGTCTCCTGAATTTCACCCACCATCTCCTCAACGCGCGTCATGAATTGCTCACGCTCGCTCTTTTTCCGAACGAGCTCCTGATAGGGAGGGATGGACCCCCCCAGCATCATCACGCGCGCAGCAGCCTGGGCGAGGTCTTGCTCCACATTGTCCAAGAACTTCTTCTGCTCGCGCGCCCGCGCCAGAGATTTCCCGATTCTCGGCAGAAGCTCTTCGGCTTCTCTGCGACTGAAATATCGGTCGGCCATTTTAGATTTTATCCTCCGCGCGCGTGCATCTCGCGATGAGGATCCTGGCGGAGTTCCTCAACGGGAAAGAGAATGCCGCGCGAGGGAAGCTCCGTCCGTTCCTCTGCACCGCGATCCCGGCGCGCGGTCCAGGCGTTCACGAGCGTTTGCGCAATGAGATGCCCCGGCGTGCCTTCGCGTAGGAGCTTTTTTAAATCGATCCCGCTGAGCGCATAGAGGCAAAGAAACCAGATGCCGTCCGTCGTCAGCCGGCTTCGGTCACAGGTGCGGCAAAAAGGCTCGGTGGTGGAAGAGATGATGCCGAAAACAGTTCCGTCCGGAAGCCGGAACCGGTCCGCGGGCGCCCTGGAAGAGGTTGGGCCATCCGTTCCTGCTTCGACCGGCTCGATGAGGCCGAAACGCCGCTTCAAAATACCGATCATCTCCGCACGCGGCACCACACGATTCGATGACCAGCGCGTCGCGCCACCTACGTCCATGTATTCGATGAAACGAACTTCAGCGCCAACGCAGCGGCCGTATTCAATGAGGGCAGGAAGCTCATCGTCGTTGAAATCCCGCATGATCACCGCGTTGATCTTGATCTCTCCCAGCCCCGCTTCCCGCGCCGCTTCGATCCCTTCGAATACCGCGCCATGCGCCGAGCTCCGCGTGAGGCTGCGAAAGCGGGCAGGCTGCAGCGTGTCCAGGCTCACCGTGACTCGCATCAGGCCTGCTTCCTGCAACGCGCGGGCTTCCCGTGCGAGAAGAATGCCGTTGGTGGTGAGAGCGAGATCGTGAATTGCCGTGTTTCCCGCCAACGTTCGGACCAGAGAGCTCAGGCCGTGGCGCAGGAGCGGCTCACCGCCCGTCAGACGGATTTTCTGAACGCCCAGGGTCGTGAAAATACTTACCAGCTCGCTGATTTCTTCGAAGCGCAGGATCGCCTCGCGGTTGAGCCATACATATTCGTCTTCCGGCATACAATACTGGCATCGCAGATTGCACCGATCCGTCACGGAGACGCGCAGACTGTGCATCGGCCGTCGAAGCACGTCAAGAACTCCACCGGCGAACTGTGGGATGATGGGCATCACTCTGAGTGGCTAATTAAATCCTAGACGATACTGCGGATCACGCGCAAGCCTATAGCATACAGGGTGGACTTGTAGCAGGATAAACCGGTGAGGATTCGCCGATCATGAGCCGGAAGCCTTCACTTTAACGTGCGGCTATTGGTACACGATATAAATCGGCCGCGGCGAGAGCGCCAGCACTCGCGCCGGCGCCATGAGATGGCCGCCGGACTTCACGTCATTGATGTAGAACAGCTTGAACCCAGTGAACTGCACGGGTTGGCTCGAAATGAAATCCTTGTAGGTCGAGACCTTCAGTGGCCGGGATCCGAATCCGTCCATATCCATTACGATTTCCACCTGAGGCAACGGCTCAATGGCTCGGAAATCTGTCACCATGTCCTGGGTGAAGCGGTGGACGACGAGGATTTTCGGAGGCAGGTGGTTTTGCTCAACGATCTTCGCCAGAAACTGCGCGGCGAAGTCAATTTCCGCGGCGCTCATGGTCCCGATCCAGGCGCCGGGGCGCTTGCCTCGCGTGAGGGCAAACTCCGGATCGAGTGCCAGCTCGAGGTTCGGCAGTTTCAGGTATGGCGCGAGCCGCGGCACCTCGATTCTGACGGTGCTCCAGCCTGGCTGGACATCCAGAAACAGTAGTCCATGGATCTGGTCCGCCATGCTGATCGCTTTTTCGATCTGGCTCGGCGGCATGCGCATCCGGTACATCCCGTCTCGCCCCGGCACACCCTGTGCGGAGACGGCGATGTAATCCAGCGCCGGCACCACCGGCGTCGAGGGATCGGCCTTCGCCCACGCGGCCGCCGCGGACTTGAGCATCTCGAGCACCTTGCCTGGCGGATATTCACCCAGCACCCCCATCCGCGGCGAATAGAAGTTGCCATAGTATGCGACAATCCGCCTAAAGGGAAGCAGCGCGCCCGCGTCGGGATAGACACCGCGCACAGGCCAAAGGGCTGCCGGGCACGGCCGCGCTCCGGCTGCTTTCGTGATGAACGTCACCGCGTGGTATGCTGCATCTCGCGGCTCCTGTGCGGGACCTGACGGCTCGGAAGCAAGAGCCTCGGGAGCTACGCAACTGGCCCGCGGCGGAACGTTCGCGAGCGCAAGCATCCTTGCATCGTAGGCCGCCTTGTTCACAGAGGCAGTCCGGGCAGGACTATTCGCGATTGTCCCCAAGGCAGGCGCCGCGCGCAGTTGACCGCTCGCCAGGGTGCTGACGCCGATCGCTGCAATGGCGCATAGTAAAAGGACGACTCTTCTCCCCTCCATAGTTTTACTTACCCGGGTTAGCAATCCGGCTGCTTCACGACCGTGGTGACCGCTCTCAGTGGGAGCTCGCGCCCCTTTCCACCCATTTTCTCGCTTCGGCTGATTTTGCCCACTCGCCCGCCACCTGGCGCGTGGTCACGTTGAGCCGATTCCATACATTGATCAGAGCGATTCTGAGAGTCAGCACTGCGAGCGCCCGCTCATCGTAGTGCCGGGCAGCCTCCTTCCAGATCGCGTCCGGCACCGGATCGGCCCGGTCGCTGAGCCGGGTTACCGCCTCAGTAAGGGCCAGCGCAGCTCTTTCGGCATCCGTAAAATACGGCGCGTCCCGCCAGGCCGCTACAGCGAAAAGGCGTTCGTCCGTTTCCCCGACCTTCTTGAGAAAGCCAGCGTGCATGTCCACGCAGACACTGCAGCCGTTGATCTGGCTCGCGCGTAACTCAATCAGACCGAGCGTCTTCGAGGGTACGCCGCCCTGTTCTGTAGCCTTCCCGAGGGCCTGCAGGGCTTCGATCGCGCCAGGGATTACCATTGCCGGATTTTTCATTCGTGCTTGCATCAGTCTCTACCTCCTTGTCATTTGTGTTTTGTTCGTCATTCGATATGACGGATGACGGCAAGACACTGTGACTGATGTTCCACGAGAGGTGCGGGTTACAACCCAATCTCGATCAGCCTTGTGCGACAGATCATATTTGCGTCACTGAACCTGAATGGTGCCGAGATCGTACCAGCCATCGGGTTGCCGGCCTTCGATAGCAAGCTTGATAGCCGGGCGCTCGGTGCGCGGGTCAAGCAAGCCAACGCGGAATTGATAGGCGCCGGGCTGGAGCGTTTGCGGAACGTAAAGCGTCCCGTCAAAAACGGCGTCACCCGGAAGCCACGTGCGCACGTCAGCCGGAGTTTTGAGGACGGCCTCGCCCCCGGGCGAGTAAAGTTGAACGGCCAGGACATATTTTCGATAAACCGGAGCAACGCCCGCGTTGAGAAACCACATGTGGACGGGCATCATCTCGTCCCGCCGCACTTCTCGCGGATATTCCAGGCGCCGGAGAATGAAACGATAGCCCATCTGCTTCTCGAACTCGTCGAATTGCGGTTTCCATTGTGCCGGGATCGGCGATGACTTGATATTCACCGAGCTGACGTGCCAGCGCAGCGCCTGCGCCAGAATATAGTTCACGTCAAAACCGTACTTCAGCCATGAACCCACCACTCCGCAGCTCTCAAGAGAAACGGGACTGCGCTGCCAGACGTTCTGGATGCCGGCGCGGACAACCTGCTCCGGATAGACACGAAGCATCTCGCTCCACCACGGCTTTCCCATATCACCCCAGCAGTCCAGCCGCCAACCCGAGCCATGCTCGGTTCCGTAACTGAGCGCGTGTTGCTGATCGAAGTTCATCAGCAGCGGCGTGCGCTTGAAAGCCTTAAGGTAGATGTCGATCAGAGCCTTTTGATATTTGAAGGCCGGCATGTAGTGGCTCCAGCCTTCACCCCAGTATCCCACTGAAGAGATGTCCACCATCTCAAGATTCGGGCTGCCGTCGTAGCGGGTGCCCGCCGCCGCCACCAGCTCTCCCCAATATTTGAGGTACAACGGATCGCTGAAGTCCGGCTGCCAGATGTTCCCGTCGGGGTCGCTGGGTTGGTTCGCGCGGCGCGCGCCGGAGTTCCGGTACCACTCCGGAAGAGGATGCCGTTCGTCGTAAGGCATCATGCGGATGGCGAGTGTCTGGTGGTGCTTGCGCGCTTCAACGAGCGCGAGGTCGATGATTTTCCAGTTGAATTGGCCGTGCTGAGGCTCGAGAACGCTCCAGAACCAGCGGCAGTAGGCGATGGAGCTCTCAGGAAAACCTGGCTTTGTAGCCCCAGAGGACACCATGCTTGTCGGCCCTGCTTCAGACCATCTGAGGTCTCGATTGAGAGCATCGCCATTGAACCGCTGAAAGGTCTCAACGCCCATGCCGGGATTCACCAGCACGGTGTCGATCTCCTTGGGATGAACCACAACGTCATTATCGGGGTTCTGCGCAAACACCAAGGCCACCGAAAGCATGAATGCTGCGACGACCGAGGATATTTTAAATGACATAGCCTCCCTCCTGGCAGGTTCATACCACAGGTCGTGGGACATACGCCGGCTGCACTTGTAACAGCTCTCGAAGGCAGCCCGGACACACCAGAATAATGCTCCCCACCGGGTGGTCATCGATGCGCTGGACGTCCCAACCGTCATCGAGCGCCCGAGATTCCTCCGGCAGCCTGACGTCACAGTACCAGCAGCGGCCTTTTCCCGTCGAGCAGATGGCGCGCAGCGCCGCACTCACATCGACAGATACGCTTTTTGGAGTAGGGGACCCGTCCAATTCTTTCTCCCGCCCCCTCTATTGTTTTCCCGTCACAGCCGTTCTTTTTCTCAGTCGAAACAAAGCTCACTGACGAACAAAACCACCTTCGAAGAACTATGAGCATCCGCTGGTGCTTCCGCAATTCATGCAGCGGTAGCACGAGCCGTTGCGCACCATGATGGCACCGCAGTCAGAACAGGTGGGCGCGTCGTCCTCATGGGTTACGCCCGCTAATTGCGGTTGAAAGACGCGCGATTCCGGTTCCCTTCGAGCCGCCGCCTGCGTGAACTGTGAAGCGAGGCGGGCGGCGCCCTCCACTTCAACGCCGTTCGGAGGGGTCACGCTCGCATTCTCCTGCGGCTGAGCGTCCCTGGGAAGGAACTTCAGCGCCATCCATCGGAAGATATAATCCATCAGGGACTTGGCGTAGCCAATCCCGGCGTGGCTTGACCAGCCGCTCGGCTCAAAACGCGTGTGGCTGAACTTGTCGCACAGCACCCGGAGCGGCACACCATACTGGAGCGCCAGAGAAACCGCGGTGGCGAAGGAATCCATCAGGCCTGAAACCGTGGAGCCTTCCTTCGCCATCGTGATGAAGATTTCCCCTGGCATCCCGTCGTCGTAAAGGCCGACGGTGAGGTAGCCTTCGTGCCCGCCCACAGAAAACTTGTGCGTAATCGCCTGGCGCTCATCGGGGAGTTTGCGGCGAAACGGCCGCATCGCTTCGGCGGGCGCAGCGGCACCTCCCAGCACCTGACCTCTGGCGACTGAAACCTGCTCTTTCGGCTTCGCGTCCGACGTATTGAGGGGCTGGCTGCGCTTCGAGCCGTCTCGATAGACGGCGATAGCTTTCAGGCCCAGCCGCCAGGCTTCCACATAAGCATTCGCAACATCATCCACGGTCGAGCCTTCAGGCATATTCACCGTCTTCGAAATCGCGCCGGAAATGAACGGCTGCACGGCGGCCATCATGCGAATATGGCCCAGATAAGCAATGGCTCGCTTGCCATGGGCGGGTTTCAGCGAGCAATCATACACCGGCAGATGCTCAGGCTTGAGGTGGGGCGCGCCCTCAATGGTACCGTGCTCATCGACGTAGTTCACCATCTCGGCCGCCTGCTGATCCGTATAGCCGAGCCTCAACAGGGCTGCCGGAACAACGTTATTCACAATCTTGATCAAGCCGCCGCCCACCAGCTTCTTGTATTTCACCAGGGCAAGATCGGGCTCAATGCCGGTCGTATCGCAATCCATCATGAAGCCGATGGTTCCCGTCGGGGCGAGCACGGTCACCTGGGCATTGCGATAGCCGTGCTTCATGCCGCTCATCAGGCACTCATCCCAGATCTGCTTTCCGGTTTCGAGCAGCGCTTCCGGCACGTTGTGGGCATTGATCGCCGCCACCGCCTTGCGGTGCATGGCGATGACTTCCAGGAAAGAATCGCGGTTGGGCCCATAGCCCGGAAATGGACTCATCTCCGCTGCAATGCGCGAGGAGGTAAGATACGCTTGGCCGTGCATGATCGCGGTGAGGATGGCCGCAAAGTCTCGGCCGGCGTCGGAATCGTAGGGCAAGCCGCTCGCCATGAGCAGCGCGCCCAGGTTGGCGTAGCCGAGACCCAGCGGGCGGAAGTCGTGCGAGTTCCGGGCAATTTTCTGGGTGGGGTAGCTCGCATTATCCACAATGATTTCCTGCGCCATGATCATCACGTCGACGGCGTGGCGGAAGCCTTCCACGTCAAACTTGCCGTCCGGCAATACGAATTTCATCAGGTTCAAGGAGGCCAGATTGCAGGCGGAGTCGTCCAGGAACATATATTCGCTGCAAGGGTTGGAGGCGTTGATGCGCGCGGTAGCTTTTGACGTGTGCCACTTGTTAATCGTGGTGTCAAACTGCATTCCGGGGTCACCACACTGCCACGCTGCTTCCGCGAGCTTGCGCATCAAGTCACGCGCGCGATAAGTATGGAGGGGCTCACCCGTCGTCACCTTGCGCGTGCTCCAACCCTGATCGTTGATCACGGCTTTCATGAAGCCGTCGCTCACGCGCACGCTGTTGTTCGCGTTCTGAAAAAATATGGAGCTGTAGGCCTCGCCATCGAGCGATGCCTCGTAGCCCGCTTCCACCAGCGCCCAGGCCTTGCGCTCCTCCCGTGCCTTGCATTCGATGAAATCGACGATGTCGGGATGATCGATATTGAGAATCACCATTTTGGCCGCGCGGCGCGTCTTGCCGCCGGACTTGATGACCCCGGCAAAGGCATCATATCCCCTCATGAAAGAGAGTGGGCCGGAAGCAGTGCCGCCTCCCGAGAGCGTTTCAGTGGAGGAACGAATGGGAGAAAGATTCGTGCCCGTGCCGGAGCCCCACTTGAAGAGCATCCCCTCCGTCTTTGCCAGGCCCAGGATGCTTTCGAGGTCGTCTTCAACCGAGTTGATGAAGCAAGCCGAGCATTGCGGGTGCCGGTAAGCTTCCGTCTCCTTCTGAACGCTCGCCGAAAATTTGTCCCAATACCAGCCTGTCCCCCGCGAACTGCGCTCGTACTTGTGCCACAAACCGCAGTTGAACCACACCGGCGAGTTGAACGCCGCCTTCTGCCTGACCAGCAAATGCACCAGCTCATCGCGGAACGCTTCGGCATCTTGGCCGGATTTGAGGTACCCATCCTCGCTTCCCCACTGCGCAATGGTGTCCGCCACCCGGCTGATGAGCTGCTTCACACTCGACTCGCGCTCCGCCGTTCCGAGCTTTCCGTGGAAATACTTCGAGGCGACAATGTTGGTGGCCGTCATCGACCAGTCTTTCGGCGTCTCCACATTCCGCTGCTCGAAGATGGTCTCGCCCTTCTCATTCTGGATTGAGGCCGTGCGCAGTTCCCACTCGATCTCGTCGAGCGGATCGACGTTGAGCTTGGTAAAAAAGCGGGCCACGGTCCTCTTCACAGGGGCGGCGGCAGTTTCAGAAGGATGTAATGATTGCTCAGTAACCTCATTTTCGGCCATTTCGCCTCCTCTTCCTCTCTTCATTAGATGGACCGTATTGCTCTCAGGTTAACTTTTGAGGCTCGGCCAGGTGGGAGATGTAAGCTCATTCAAACTCCAAATCCTGCCGGGCTTGCCGGCTGAGGAGCAATGTAGCGCCCTGAAACTGGGATGTCAAGAGAAAAATACAATAGCTTGTGGTATCGGTAGGTATAAGGCCCACTTATGGGGTAAGTCATTTATCCTATGGATGGTCCCGCCACTGGAAGGGCCTGAATACGGGACTCCTTCGCCTCGCTCAGAAGGACAGACCCTGTCAACTTCGTTGCGCCGCTTCAGGGCTTCTTGAACAGCGCCTCAAACGCCGCGCGGGGATCACTGGGCCGGAAAGAATCCGGAGAAGTCTGCCTTTCAAGAGTGAGGCGAGGAGAGTAGTAACTGCACTTGTTGCGCGCGTCCTTTTTTACAATGCGGGTTTGAATGGGTTGAGTGCACTCAAACCGGGCGGACGTATCAAAATGAGCGCATTGCTTGCAACTGTGCAACTCAAAGCCGCAGTGGGCACACCTGCCCTTCGAATCGAAGTCAGGAGGAAGCACCTTACCACACTGGGCACAGCGGGAAACCAAGTGTTTCCCCGGCATTTGTGGCGTCTTAGGTCCAAAGGTTTCCTCCGGCTTCGGACGCGGGCCCTTTTCACGCTGCCCTTCGCCCGAACCCATATAACCGCGCTGCTTGTACTTCCTTTCCATGTTAAAAAACTTTGAAAGCCGTCGACGGTAAGCCGAGAATCGCCGTAGCCGGTTGCTGAAAAACGTGTAGAGGCGGGTTATCCCGCCATCGCTGGGCTAGCACTGCGGTTGTGGCGACATAAAGGCGCCGCGACCGCCTCATCCCGGGTTCGTTCAGTAACCCGCTCGCGGCGGTTGTGCCACGCTGTGGGGTTAAGATCGGACGCTCACTGCTTCTGAAGGATCCTACTTCTGCCCGAGCGAGCGAATATAGTGTAGCAAATCCTGAATCTGTGCGGCCTTGAGCTTGCTCTTGAAAGAAGGCATTGCCGTGCCTTCGACACCATAGGTGATGGCGTGGACAATCTTTTTGTTCGAGGTCTTGGCTTGCCACGCGGCACTGGTGAAATCCGGTGTATGAATCGCTTTGTAGCCCTTCCCTTGGGGTCCGTGACACATCGAGCAGTGCGATTTGAACAGTTGCGCCGCGCCTTCGCTTGCCGCCGCGAAGCTTGCGCTTCCGAGAGCTAGACTCGCTATCACAACAAGCAGTGCCGGAATGATTCGCAGTCTCATAGTGAACCTCAGATTTGGTGTTCGGGATGGTGACAGGCGCCCGGGAAGGAATCGTGATAGGTATCTCCCGCGTAATGGAGTTCCTGTTCCAGGCCCGCTTGCGAAGTGTAGTACCCAAAAACTGTCCAGTCCTTAATATCCTGAAAAAACCGTACCCCCGGCTGGTCTGCGGGATTTCCATTCTGCGGATCCGCGAGCGGTTCAAGCAACGCGGTCTGCTGCTCTTCGGAGAGTTCAATGAAGGGCATCCCATGCTGGCGAAGCGACCTCCCGTCGATCCAGGCCAAGCCCTCCAGGAACTGCTGTTTTACGTCCTCTTCTTCTTCGTTCAGAAACAGGTCAATGCACCGGTTAACCTCCGCTGCCTTGGCCCCTGGCGTTTCCGTATCCGGGATAATCAAATCCGTGAGTGCAATCACCGTCTCATTTTGGTGCGCATCAAAAAGCAGTGGTTCCCACGCGATATCCGATGTGGGTGAGCTGGCTTCTTGCGCCACCCGCCCGCCTGCTTCGGCATCCTCAGGCCGCAGAATAGGAAACAGCGCGGCCGCGCCGGCGCCTGCGGCAAGGTTCTTCAGCACCTTGCGCCGTCCGGCATCCGGCATCTCCTTCTTCATCATGATCTCTTTTGCACGTGAGAAATTCGGCCTCGGTCAGCGGGCCGCGCCGCCAAAGCGGGATGTTACTAGAGAGTGCAGAGAAAAACAAGCAGATGACTCAAAAAAAATACCGAGACCCCTCATCCGGGTCGCTACGCTCCCCACCTTCTCCCCAAGGGAGAAGGCAAATTGCCGGTGCAGCGTAATCAGCTCCCCCGCCTTCTCCCCAAGGTGCCCGACGTGAGAGCTCATGCTGCCGAAATCCTCCTAATTGAACTGCAACCTTCTCCCCAGGGGAGAAGGTGTCCGACCCTTCGGCTTCGCCCAGGGTAAACTCGGGAGGGCGGATGAGGGGTCGTTTTTCGTAATTTACAAGCATCGCAAGACGAAATGACGAACTGATCCGCGCCTGAATCATGGCGCGAACAACTCAGCCCCAGCTCGCGTGCCGGCTCACCCGGACCGTTTAACCCAGATCGGGCTAGACCAGGCCATCGCTACGCGGGTTCGCACGAGGCGCGCCTGGCGAAGGCGGACATAATACACCGAATCTTCTTGAAACGTGGTGTCTGCCTGGCGCCACGTAAAGTCAGGGCCTTCAGGGAAAAGAGTATGGATCACCAGGAAGGCGCCGTCTGACTTCGAGTACCGCAGCACCTGGATAAACTCAATGTCATCCGTCCCATGCGCCTCGACTTCAAGCTCCGGAGAGTTCGTCGCGCTGATCTGGCTGCCCATCGGCTCGCCGTTAATGCTGAAATCCAGCAGGATGCCCACTCCCGTGGTTCCGTACGTACGACGGCCATGTAAGCCGTCGAAGATCTCTTCACGCGTCAGGCCGGTGGCGGCCACCGCCGCCCGTCCGAAACTGGGTTGGGCGGGGTGAGCGCGGTGGTCGTCCGTTGAGGCAATCGTGCTCAGCTTGAGACCTTGAATCCAGGCGTCCTGCGCGTATTGGGGACCAGGGGCAGACGTGCTGAAGTTCGTGAACTGCATGCGCTCAAAGGCGAGTGGCCCGCGTGGGTTGTAAGTCTCGCTTAAGCCATGTGCCGAGAAAATTTCGATGTTGCGATCGATCTCGGGGTTGTGGGGATACCAGTAAATAGGGCGGGGGAATTTCCCGGTATGGTGCGGGATGGTCAAGGCTTCCCCGGCCTGCAACGCTTTCCACAGATCGGGAAGCGTTCCATTTCCTGGATGCTCCATGTCTCCTGAAAGGAAAAGCGTGTTTGGCTTGCCGCGAAAGAAGACATTATGATGCCCAAACGGTGCTCCGAACGAACATTCGTAGGCATACAGGGTCACAAAACGGCCTGGGTCATAATATTTTTCTGTCTCCGCCTTATATTCTTCCCACACTGCCACCCCTAGCCCCATCCGGTATTTTCCGGCCGTCGGCATCGCGTGGTCCGTCATGGCGTAAAAATCCAGCCCGGAAACATAGCGCGCATACCTGAAGCTATCGTGCCCAGCCGCGTCATAACTGTAGTGGGTATGGGAGTGCAGTTCGCCCCAGTAGATTTTCAATTTCGGCTCGTGTGCGAACACTTTCATGGGGTTTCCAATTACCCGCGTCCCTACCTGGACGGGAGCGACGATTCCCGACGCCATGTCGCGGGGCACAATCGGCCTGGGGTTCAACATGCTTTTCTCTTGGGTCACCCTGGCCTCGATCCTGATAATTCCAACGTCGAGCGGGGTAAAAGGGATGGTCATCCAGCCATCGCTGGATTGAAATTTCACTCGGGCGGGCAGCTTCGCCTTGCCCTTCTTGATGCGAAGCTCTACTTCGCCGTCAAACGGTGCCGGATTGGAGTTCACGTCTACCGCGGCCAGCTTCAACTCAGCTTCTCTGCCCTCGACCAGCGTCGAAGGCCCCCACAAAAGAATTTCTGCTGGAGGTCCGGCGTGGGCAATCAGCGTGGGATGGTCCGGGTGCATCTGAAAATTTCCGGTCCCCGCGTAATCGACGGCAAGCAGTATGGGCTCAGGGTGAGTGCGCATAATGGAGGCCCGCATTCCCTTGCTGCCGCCTGAAATATCTCCATACAGCACTGAGATCATGTCGCCTTCCTGTAATTCGCCTTCTGTCACCCACACTCGAATGACATAAATGTGCCGGGCATAGCGGCCGTCCAGTCCCACGCGGTTGGACTTCACCAGTACCTCTTCCGGTGAAGGTTCGCGGTCCACGATGGTTCTCAGCCGGACTTCGGCACGGGAACATCGACCGGAAATGTAGTTGTCCCCGCTCGGATCGGACGCCTGCAGGCGATTGGCGGAATTGCGAATGCCTGCAGCCCATGCGTCCGGCAGTTGAACGCAAATCCCACCGTGCTGGCGGATTCCGTTTCTCCCCACCTGGTAAGTAACGGTCCACGTCCCATACGCTCCAGCCAGGCCTTCAGACGGATTCACCGTCACGGCGCCCCCAGAGTTGTCCTGCGCAAGAGGAAAAGAAGCTACCGCGTCCGAAAATGATGTGCCCCCCGGCATGTGAGGAACTCCGGCGACGCCGGCAAACATGCCCGTCGCCCCCACTTTTAGAAATTGCCGTCGGGACGGACCGTCTTTTATTGCCATTTGACTTGCCTCCTCATCACCTTAGTCGTCCGATTTTTGATCAGATTTCCGCGCATTTCCGCCATGTCCGGGGAAAGCCCATGTCCGCTCATCCGGTTGTTCTACACCTTTTTGTCACCCGAATCGAAAACCTAACACACTCGTCAGCTTGCTCCATCGAATCCGGGAAAGTCCTGAGCCGGGTAGCGCAGACCTCTGCTTTTGAGGTCTGCGATTTTTCCCCGAAGGCCGCGAAAAGCCGCGGACCTGAACCGCACAGGTCCGCGCTACGCCTTGTCATGCTCCAGATTGGCTGCAGAAGGCTGTGGATGCTCAGGATGACAGTTTCCGACGTTTTTCAGCAACCTGCTAAGCTAAATGGGATATCAAAACAGAATTTTAAATACCAACTGAACCTCACGAGGTGCTCCAGCGCTGAGAACCTGGCCCGCCGAAGCCGTCCCGATGGTTGTTTCCGGCTGTCCAAAGTACGGCGTGTTGGTGAAGTTGAAGAACTCTCCTCGAAACTGCGCGCGGATGCCTTCGTGCCGTTGTGAGAGGACGAACGTTTTGAACAGAGAGAAGTCCCAATCATGCAAGGGCGGCCCGTTGAGAATGTTCCGCGCTGAGTTCCCATACGTGTATGCCGCCGGAATTGCGAACGCCGAAACGTTAAACCACTCATTAATCGTTGGGCTGGCAAGAATCCCCGACCCAATGCGATCTGGCCTCTGGGGCGTTCCCGTGTTGGCGGGGTTCGTGCCAATAATGGGCGTAAACGGCAACCCCGATTGCAAAGTAATGATGTTTGAGACCGTCCAGCCGCCTAGCACCTCAGAGAGGAGGCCATGGCGGCGGTTCCTGAGGAAAGGGAGGCTCCAAATCATGTCGACCGTGAAGCGGGAAGGAACGTTGAAATCGGAAATGCCCCATTCATCATGAAGATTGTAAGGGTTCTGCGGGGAGGCACAAAAGCCTTCGAGGTCTGAACTGCCGAGGTCGAGAGATTTTGACCAGGTATATCCAGCAAGCATCGATACGCCATGCCACGCTCGCGTTTTAGCTGTCATCTGAAGCGCGTTGTAGATCGAGTCAACACTATTCTCATACACGAAGCCTTCTCCCCAAAAAGTGTTAAAGCGCCGAGCCTGTATAGGGCCAGGACCAGGTTGCGGGACGTTGACGGCATCCGCGTAGTTGAGATGTGTTCCCTTGGTGGCAACGTAGCCTGCTTGCAACGAGAGATTCTTGCCAACCACCTTTTGCACCGTAAAATTCCATTCCTGGAGGTAAGGATCGGTAAGATTGGGGTTGAACTGCCAAAAGCCGAGATCCGAGAGAATGAGATTGCCGGGAGTCAAGGGCGGAAATATGTTCGCAGTGGTCTTGGTTGGAATGGGCGTCGTATTGAAGTTGGAGTACTCATTGGCGACAAAGGGTGGAGTTTGCCTGCCTGAAGTGTACTGGTTCATATTCGGTAACGGATAAAAAATCCCGTATCCTGCCCGAACCACGAAGCCGTGCCCAAAATCGTACGTTAATCCCATGCGCGGGGCAAAGGCATGGTCGTCAGCCCGAACCATCGAGGGGCCCAGGCCAAGCTTCGAAGAGGGCACAATGATCGACTGAAAGAGGGGTAGCACATACTGTTCCACTTGCTGAGTATTTGTGTTGATCTGACCAGCGGCATTACTGGCAACGACGATTTGGTTCGTATTGAGGTTAAGCTCAGCGGCTTCGTTGCTCATCGCTGTATAGGGATGAATCAGATCGTATCTCACTCCCGCGATCCAGGTGAGATGGGGCGTCAGCTTCCAATTGTCCTCGAAAAAAGCATCCTGATTTGACTGGTATTGCCCAAACAGATCTGCCGGGAAATTTCGGCGGCCCTGAAAAGGAAGGCCGTACAAAAAATCGGCAAAGCTATTCCCCGTGTAAGTCCCGGTAAAATTGAAACCCCCACGGCTCCATCCGGCGTTCGTGACGAAATCCGACCACCAGCGTGAGTCTCCCCCGATCTCAAACGTGTGGTTTCCCTTGATAATCGTCAACACGTCGCCAATCGTGAACGGGTTAAACCAGTGGTGGATCGGCCTAAATTGATTGCTGCCCCCTATTCCCGTATAACCGCTCATGGTGATGGTCGGGAATCCTGGAAAGGTAGCGCTGGTCAGTTCATAGCCTCCGATGCCGGCTTCCTCGGTGTAGTTGGTTCCGGTGCCCTGCGGAATGGCGGATCCCGCCTGGCGGGAATACGTCACGCGAGCCTGGTTAATTGCGCTGGGGCCAAAATTGTGCGTCCACGCTAAGGTGGCAAACTGCAGACGGTGATTCGAGTTGTAGGCACCGCTGGTCGGAAAGTTACTGGGGATATCCACGGGACCCTGCGAGAGGCTATCCGTGAAGGATAGCGAGTCGGCCGATCGGATCTGCTGGTCGATCCGAACGTCATACTGATCAAAATTGTTTACCATGTCCGCGTTACGGATGTAGGTTCCGGCCGGATTATTGGGGAGCGGTATGTAGGGCAGGAAGAATGCGGCCTGCGGAGAGATTTGCGGAATGATGTCGGGCGTCAGAGGCTGGCCTGTGTACGGATTCTTGAGCTGTTTCACTCCCGTATAGTCGCCGCTGCGTTCCGCTACCGTCGGGACCACCGAATCGAACGTTTCACCATTCAAGATGCGCTGACCTTCGTAATCGACAAAGAAAAAGGTCTTGTTCTTCTTGATCGGCCCGCCGAACGTAAAACCAAACTGGTTTTGATTCAACTGAGGAGTGGTTGCCGCAAAAAAATTCCTCGAATCGAGCGTGGTGTTCCGGAAGAACTCGTAAACGTCGCCGTGATATTGGTTCGTGCCGGACCTGAGCACGGCGTTGATAATTCCTCCACCGTTCCCATAGGCTGCGGACATGTTATTGGTGTCCATTTTAAATTCTTGGATGGCATCGGGCGCCGGGGTATAGGGCGAGCTGCTGTTGAACTCGTCTCCCGCATCCGCGCCATCAATCATGTAGGCGACGCCGGAATTTCTGATCCCGTTTACCACGAGCTGGTTGAGCGGCAGGTCACTCGTGAGAGACGAAAGCTTCGTAGCGATGACGCCTGGAGCTAAGGTTGAAAGCTGCAGGTAGTTTCTGCCGTTCAGGGGCAAGTCTACTACTCCGGTATGCCCGACGACAGCTCCCACAGAGGCAGACTCGGTTTGCAGAAGGGCGGCGGACGATTCGACCGTGATCTGTTGTGTCGTCGCTCCCACCCTGAGTGTGAAGTCGATCCGCGCGATTTGCGCAACACTCAAGGTAATCGCCGTTCGCGTCTGCGTCGCAAACCCGTCCCTCGTGACCGTAACATCGTAAGAGCCGGGAATCAGCGAATTCACCACGTAATAGCCGTCCCCGTTCGTGGCCGTCGTTTTTTTCACGTTCGTCGACTGGTTTGTTACGGTCACCCTTGCTCCCGCAACCACCGCTCCGCTCGGGTCACCCACCCGCCCGGTAATCTGGCCGAACCCTCCCACTTGCGCAAAGGCCACGCTGCACTGGAAGGCTACCAACGCCGCAACAATCCCCATCGAAAGCCGATGACGCATTCTGCCATTCAACGCTGACCTCAAAACCATGGCTCCTCCTTGACGCTCCAAACTGATTGTACCTGCCATATCAGATTGCTTGACAGTCTGCCAATCTGGTGATAGGTTGTCAAGCGCTTTTATTGCTTTTTTTACCCGCGGTTTCGGGCGCATAGAGGCGGCTTTATGCCGCCATGTCGGGATGGCGGGGTAAACCCACGGCTGTCCAAATTAGCGGCGGTCCGGTGGCCGGGGGATTGTGGTGATTGGGCTTAATTGGCCTAAAAGCGACATTTGAAAACCAGGTTGAGGGTGGTGCGACGCGAAAAAGGTTCAC
>JBOGJS010000166.1:0-18163 GCA_050745365.1 Terriglobia bacterium | reverse complement strand
CTCCAGGAGCGTGAGGTTCTACGGGTGGGAGGCACAGAGCCGGTGAAGGTGGACGTCCGTATCATCGCCGCCACGAACCGGAACCTCGAGCAGATGCTGAAAGAAGGAAAATTTCGCGAAGACCTTTACTACCGTCTCAAGGTTATTCCCATCTTATGCCCCCCGCTCAGGGAGCGACGGGAAGATGTTCGAATGCTCGCTCTGTACTTTCTCCGCAAGGCGGCGCTCGCCGCCAGGCGGGAAATCTCCGGGATAAGTCCCGGAGCACTTGCAACGCTCGAAGCCTACGATTGGCCGGGGAACATCCGCCAGTTGGAGTGGGCGATGGAGCGTGCAGCGTTGCTGGGCGAAGGTGACGAAGTAGTGGTAGAAGACCTGCCACCGGAAATTCTGAAGCCGGAGGAAGTTGTCGCTCAGGCTGCTGTTGCCGGGAATGGATTCGAGCCCATTATTCCAGAAAGCTCCTGGGAAGAGCACGAGAAGGCGAAGATTCTCGAGGCCCTTCAACGCACCAATGGCAATATCACCCACGCCGCCCAACTTCTCGGCATGACTTTTCGAACGCTTCAGTATCGCCTCGAGAAATTTGGCATCAAGCGAGTTTGAGCCACGGCGTTCCGTCCCGTCAGGCAATTAAAAATGTTACTTTGGGCTGACCTGCTAACCTAAACGTTTGGAGGCCAAAAAACGCGATGGGAAATTGCTCCGAGCCGCCGTCGGGATAACTCGTCTGGACGGGGCGGAACATCTCGTCATAGGTGAAGCTGGTGGTCCGTGCCAAACGGGCGGAGCCCTGTGGGAAGATACACCTGCGCAGCAAGGCCACCCGGCAGCAACAACAGCCATGCGACGAGAGGCGTGGTAGCCACGGCACGACTTTTGTGCCGTGGGCTTTTGCTATCACAGCACAAAACCATACCCCCACGGCACAGAGGCGGTGCCGTGGCTACCCAGTTCGTGGCACAAGGGAAAAGCCGCGGAGTTCGGGAGCAATTTCGCTCTACCTGATCGAGTCGCCTCATGGCCCCCCTCCGGCACTAAGACATCAAAGGTATGAAGATGCGAGTTACTTTATTGTAGGGGGCACGCCTGCCAAGCGGAATTTTTTGGAATTTTTTGGGGCACAAACTTTTGGGGATTCTATACGGCGGAAAGAGAACCGTCTCGGGTCGTTACTGTATGATTATCTGCTGCGGAGTAATGGACGTCGCTGTTATAGGTTTCGTTACTGTCAAACCTTTTTTCTCCCGTTTGAATCTAAATCAAGTGAAGGTCCGCTCTTCTAAAAGGGGGTGCTTCAAATGGCATTTTCACACGTCGTTTTCTGGGCCGCTCTGAAGCTGCTGGTGGTGGTTCTCGCGCTGATTTATGCTGGGTTGGTTTTCGCGGGGTACATCATCGAGGGTTCTCATTTTCAAGCCCGGATAAATCTATCTGAGCCTGCGCGGTCTGGAGAGCGCCTACTGCTTTGGACAGGCATCAAGGCTTTAGATGTCATGGTGAGAATTACCCGTTCGCTTCTCGATCAACTTTACATCGCCTCAGCAGAAGTCGCTTCATGGTTTGTCGACATGTCGAGCCCCACGGTTCAGCGGAAAATCCGCTCTCGTTTTATCTAACCCTCCTATCTGATCACAATCTCTTCATCTGATCTTTCGCTCATCGAAAGTCAGGAGCACAAATCACGATTTCCGTTTTGCGCTTGCGCAAATCAGGGATGCTTTGCCATCTTAATATGGAGAGGGGCCCAGCGCTGCCCACAGAGGGATAGTGAGTCAGTTTGATGTAGAGACGGCCTCATGCCGCCACCTGGCGAGGTAAACTCGCCGCTACAATTTCAAAACTGACCCACTACCCACACAGGAGGGAGATGGACGAGAGCGTTCGATACTGGTTAGGGCTTGGGCGCATTCAGGGCTTGGGAGTACGGGGCATTCACAGCCTGGTGCGGCATTTTAACTCGCCCGAACGGGTTTATTCTGCTTCGTTGACGGAGCTCGAAGGCTGCGGCTTGCCGGGCCATGTGGTACGGGATATTTCTTCACGAAATGGACTTGCTGAAGCGGAAACAGAAATGGAGATTGCCTCGAAGCTCGGAGTGAAGTTGATCGCTCCCTCATCGGCAATCTACCCTCCACTCTTGAACCAGATTGCCGATCCTCCGTTGGCACTTCGTGTGCTCGGAGATGTTCGTGTGCTGTCCCAGCACGCGGTGGCCATTGTAGGGACGCGGCGGCCGAGCGCGTACGGGAGTTCCGTGGCGCACCGCCTGGCAGGTGACCTCGCGCAGAGGCAGGTGGTGATTGTCAGCGGTCTCGCACGCGGCATCGACTCTGCTTCACACCGTGGCGCTCTCGAGGCGCGCGGAAAGACGGTGGCCGTTCTGGGCAGCGGCATCGATGTGATTTACCCGCGAGAGAATAAGAAATTGGCGGAGCGTTGCATTGAAAACGGCGCCCTGATTTCCGAATTTCCTCTCGGGACGCCGCCCGCTCCGGAAAATTTCCCCATCCGCAACCGCGTCATCAGTGGCCTGGCGCTGGGCACGGTGATCGTTGAAGCGGCTGAATATAGCGGATCCCTCATTACGGCGCGGCTTGCCCTCGAGCAGAACCGTGAAGTCTTTGCGGTCCCGGGGAACATCACGTCTGCGCAGAGCTTTGGTCCCAACCTGCTCATCAAGCAGGGCGCCAAGCTGGTGGACCAGTGGATGGATATTGTGGAGGAATTTCCGGCCGACGTGAGAACGCAACTCCTACCCGCCTCCGGATCATCCGAAACTCCTGCGGGAGGGGAAGCGAATGGCTCGCGACTTCTGCCGGCGTTGGAAGGAGACGAGCGGGCAGTGTACGAGACGCTGCGGGTTGATGAGGCGCTGTTTGTAGACGCGATCTGCGAGACCATCTCCATCCCGCAGCCGCGCGTTCTGACGGCGCTATTAGGACTGGAGATGAGCGGCCTGGTGCGGCAATTGCCAGGAATGAATTTTGTGCGTAAATTATGACTGAGGCGCTTGAGCGGTAGAAACTATTCCGCTCTCTTACAGGAAAATGAACTATGGCAAAGTCTCTGGTAATTGTCGAATCGCCCGCGAAGGCGAAAACCATCAATAAATATCTGGGTTCGGCCTACACGGTGAAGGCATCGATGGGCCACGTGGTCGATCTCCCCAAGAAGGAGCTCGGGGTAGATATCGAGCGGAGCTTCAAGCCGACGTACATGACGATCCCAAGCAAGAAGGCAGTGATTGGCGAGTTGCGGGAGGCGGCGAAAAAGGCGAATGCCGTCTACCTGGCGGCAGACCCGGACCGCGAGGGCGAGGCAATCTGCGCCCACCTTGAGGGGTTGCTGAAAGCCAACCAGAAGCCGATCCATCGAGTGCTGTTCAATGAGATTACGCGGGACGCCATCCAGCGGGCCTTTGAGCATCCAGGCAAAATCAATACGAACCTGGTGGATGCGCAGCAGGCCCGGCGCATCCTCGACCGGCTCGTAGGATACCAGGTAAGCCCTCTGCTTTGGGAAAAAGTGAAGCGGGGCATTTCTGCCGGGCGCGTGCAGACTGTGGCGCTGCGTCTGATTGTGGAGCGCGAGCGCGAGATCAGAGCCTTCGAAAAGCGCGAGTATTGGACGGTCACGGCGCGCCTCGAGGGTAAAAATCCGCCCGTCTTTGAAGCGCGCCTCGTGAAGATCAAAGGCGAAGAGCCCGAGATTCCGAATGAGGAAACTGCGGCGCGGCACGTGGCCGCTGCCGAGGCCGCCGGTTTCACCGTTGAGTCTGTTGCGACGCGTGAGAAGAAGAGATATCCAGTGCCGCCTTTCATCACCAGCAAGCTTCAGCAAGAGGCCGTGCGCAAGCTGCACTTTTCCGCTAAGAAGACGATGATGGTGGCGCAGCGGCTCTACGAAGGCGTGGACCTGGGCGAGGAAGGATCCGCCGGACTGATCACCTATATGCGCACGGACTCCGTCCGCGTAGCCGACGACGCTCTGGCCGCGGCACGGGATTACATTCTGAAGCAGTTCGGTAACGAGTATGCCCCTGCTGAAATGGTCCACTACAAGAACAAAAAGGGCGCCCAGGACGCGCACGAGGCGATCCGGCCCACAGACGTTTTCCGCACGCCTGACTCCGTCAAACGCTTCCTGAACGCGGATGAATTGAAGCTTTATAAGCTGATCTGGCAGCGCTTCATCGCCTCACAGATGATGCCGGCCATTTTCGACCAGACAACCATCAATATTCTTGCTGGCGATTATCTCTTTCGGGCAACGGGCTCCGTCGAGCGGTTCAACGGCTTCCGCGCAATTTACGAAGAGGGACAGGATGACAAGGCGGGCGAGCAGGATGCCGAGGAGCTCAGCCATCGCCTGCCCGCCGTAGATGAGGGGGAGCGCTTGAGGCTTGAAAAGATCGTTCCAGAACAGCATTTCACCGAGCCCCCGCCGCGCTACAACGAAGCGACGCTCGTGAAGACTCTTGAAGAGAAAGGCATCGGACGTCCCTCCACGTATGCCACGATCATCTCGGTGATTCAGAGCCGCGAGTACGTTGAGAAGGTTCAAGGCCGCTTTTTTCCGACTGAGCTTGGCATCCTCACCAGCGATCTGCTGGTAAAACACTTCAGCGAGATTTTTGACGTGGCCTACACGGCCCGCATGGAAGAAGAGCTGGATGAAGTGGAGGATGGCACGCTGAGGTGGACGGACGCGCTGGAAGAGTTCTACAGGAAGTTCAAGAAGGAACTCCGCGCCGCAGAGCGGCACATGGCGGACCTTAAGGGCGAGGGTATAGCCACTGAGGAAAAATGTGAGAAGTGCGGCAAGCCGATGGTCATTCGCCTGGGGCGCAACGGCTCGTTCCTTGCGTGCACGGGTTATCCGGAATGCGAGGGCACCCGCGACCTTCCGCCTGAGCTCGCCAAGCAATACGGCGGCGGCTCTGCCGCGCCAGAGGTTCCCGAACAACAATGCGAAAAGTGCGGAAAGCCAATGGCGGTGAAGCGCGGCCGCTTCGGTTATTTTCTGGCTTGCACGGGATATCCCGAGTGCCGGAACACCAAACGCATTGTGATGGGCGACGGCAAAGTGACGGCAGCGGAAGACGTACCGCTGGATGAGAAATGCCCCGAATGCGGCTCGCAACTGCTCATCAAGCACGGCCGCTATGGACAATTTACCGCCTGCAGCAATTATCCGACCTGTAAATTCGTGAAGCGCCAGACGCTGGGCATTCCCTGTCCGGAAAAGGGATGTTCGGGGGAACTTGTAGTTCGGCGTAGCAAGCGCGGAAGAACTTTTTATGGGTGCAGCCGCTATCCGGAATGCAAGTTCACTGCGTGGGATAAGCCTGTGGCGGAGCCCTGTCCCGACTGCGGGTCACCCATCCTGCTGGAAAAAACGGCAAAGAAATCCGGCCCGAAACGTTATTGCCCCAACGAGTCCTGCAAATATGAGCACGCCGCGGTGTCATAAGGTTTGGGTAACAAGAGTTGACGGTGGAGGTCGAGTTTGGAAGCATCGCTGTTCCGAAAATTTCGGCGCGAGACCCCTCGCCCGGCTCGCGTCGCTCGCCACCCTCTCCCCACGGGAGAGGGCTTAAAACCGCAAGGAATAACCCTCTCCAAGGGTGCCCGACGGAGGAGGGCGGGTGAGGGATAATTTTCATGCTTCGGGATGTTGCAAAGCGACATGAACGACTGCCGTGAAAATAGCGGTAACCGGCATCGTAGAAAAGGATTTATCGCCGCGGCCATTTACTCGCCGCCGCGCGGTGGTGAGGTGACGGCCTCAAATAAGTGAGTCACCGGCAGCGCGAATCCGGGCAAAAGCGGAGAACTCAGGCTTTCCCCTGCAGCGTATCGGGCAAGTAGCTCATATCCAGTCTCTGCCACGCGGTAGACCTCAGCCGTTTTCATCTCGGGGTCGAGTATCCAGTATTCCCGTACCCCTGAAAGGGCATACTGTTTGAGCTTTACCCCTCTGTCCACGTGGGCCGTGGATTCAGAGAGTGTTTCGACGACAAGGTCGGGTGGCCCGCTGACGTTCTTTTCTCCGATGATATGCAACCGATCCCGGGAGATAAAGATCAGATCCGGCTCCAGAACCGTCGAAAAGCTGAACACAACGTCGACAGGCGCAAATAGAACCTTACCCAGCCCACGAGGCTCGACCCACTGCGAGAGCGCCAGATAGAGATTACCCAGGATAATCTGATGGAAAGGCACAGGTGCTGGAGTCACGAAAAGGTCTCCCTCGATAATTTCGTAACGATTCCGGTCCGGGGGGATAGATTGGAGGTCGTCGTAAGTAAACTTGGTGGAGACATGCATAGCCCGATTATATCGGACTTTTTTAAGTCTTGAATCCCCCGGCGTTCCGTTCTATGCTTTCCCGCAGCTTACATGAAAAGGAGATCAGCTCGAAGAGCGACGAATGGCTTATTCCCTGCCGGACTACCTAAAATCCTCTGTTCCCAACCCGCGCTCAAACCGGGCGCCTTGGTACAAAACCACCTTTCCTTCTTACGCGGGCATTTTTCTCTGGGTGGGCTTCTACGTGGGCTTGGCCGCGCCCACCCTTAGCCTGACGAGCCCGGCCGTGTGCCTTTTGGGACTGGTGGTAGCGGGCCTGCTCTGCTTTGCGCTTTACTACTACGCGCCGGGCATGTTGGGGATGAAGACAGGACGGACGCTTTACATCGTGGGCACCTCCACGTTCGGGGCGCGGGGTGGCTACGTAATGCCTGGGCTGCTGATGGGAGTCCTGCAGATCGGGTGGCTTGCAGTGGCAACGTATTTTGCAACCGATTACATCCTGAACGGATTACACGACCGATCGAGGGTGCTCTTTACGGTGATCGCGCTCATTTGGGCCTATGGTCTCGCCTGGGTGGCGATCAAGGGAATCCGCTATGTGGCGCGCGTCGCCCAGTTCCTGAATTGGGTTCCGCTCATCATGATTATTATCGTCTTCTGGGCTAACAAAGGCGGCATCGCCCATTTCAAGCCGGCGCATCATGAGCCCGTGGCGGGATTTCTGGAGGTCCTTACACTTGTGATCGGCTTTTTTGCCACGGCAGGCGCGGCGGGCGCGGATTTTGGCACGAGCAACCGCAACCGGCGGGATATTGCGTTGGGTGGTCTCACCGGGATCGCTGCGGCTGTGATCGTGGCCGGTGGATTACCGTTGCTCTCTGTCGCGGGACACATCGGCAACTCTGCGGGAGCGCGGAGTTATGAATATCAGGCTGCCATCTCCGCCGTCGGCGCTCTGGCGCCGGTCGCGTTTTTCTTGTTTGCGATCGCCTCGATTATTCCCACCTGCTTCTGCATCTTCATCGCTTCCAATAGTTTTGCGGCGATGATCCCGAGAATTCCGCGCAGCGTTTCCACCATTATCGGCGTCACTGTCGGCGCGCTCCTGGCGATTACCGGCGTGGCTCAGAACCTGGTCACTTTCTTTACCATCGTGGGAGCCTCTTTTGGGCCAATCTGCGGCGCTATGGCCGCGGATTATCTGCTGGCAGAAAAGAATTGGTCTGGGCCTCGGCAAGGAATCAACCTGGCGGGCTATGTAGCCTGGGCGGTGGGTTTTGTGGTGGGAATCTTGAGCTATATCCCCGGCATCCCTACCTCCTGGGTCAAGGCGGATCGCCCGGCGGTGGTCTTTTCATTTGTCATCGGTTTCATTATTTACTGGGTGATGGCGCAAGCCGGGCTGCGGCCAGCTCTGGTGCCGCTTGACCAGTTGAAAGGCGAACAAAGTGCAGCCTGAATGCAGCGAAGAATGATGAATTCTGAATTGTGAGTTATGAATTGCGCTACGCCAGGAGGCTCACGAGGTGTCCGGGCATTTGCCGTTCAGAATTCAGAATTTCTTTTTTCACTGACCGCTTTTCTTCGCGCCAGGCGAGTCGATGCCGAAATCCCAAACGTCGAGATTAAGCCTATTCTGATCAACTTCTCCAAAGGCGTACTCGCCGGGAGCAAGCGGCTTTGCCGACTCGATCTTATACAGGCCTGGAGCAAGCAGCGTGCGCTTCACGGGAAGCGCGGAGCGCGATTCGGAGGGCTTCCCGGCCAGCCCTGACTCAATCCCCTCAACAATCCGGTCATTCTTCCGCGGCTTAACGCGCAGCAATTCCAGGTTTGCCCCTGCCCCGTCCGTAAAAAAAGCATAGAATGACGGGTCAGGATTCAGAATTCTCACTCCAGCCTCCCGGCCCGGCAGCACAACGAGAGTGCGTTTCTTAAGGAGTGGAGCGGGCAGCGCCAGTGTCAGGGCCATCCGCCTTTTGTCTTTCGTCAGCTCAGCCTGCGACTGAATCATAGTAATCACACGCATGCCCGTATACGCATAGAGGCCCTCCTGGCTTGGAAGCCGGACGTTGGGAGCGATGCGATATCCGGTATTTACAGGTAAGGGATAAGTGTTGTTCTCCGTCTTCTCTGCTTGCTGAAGGATCTGTTGCTGCCGTTGCTTTTTTTCTTTGTTGACTCGCCTTGTAACGGCGAAGTCCACCATCGAGAGCGGAACTTCCTCCCATTCTGAACGTTCCAGGCTGTAGTAGCGGACCCGCTCTCCTTCAACCTCATAGCTTTTTACCAATTCGCAGGCACCGTTTTTGAGGCAGAGTTTGGTTTGCGCCCAACCGGTGGCGGGTAAAGTGAAACAACATAAGATTAGAACCCACAATAACAGCTTCCAGTTCCGGTCGCGGCGCGCCATGCTTTAATGCTATCGCTGCGTGTAGCGCGTTTTCAAGAATCGATCACCAGCTCACCGCAACCAACGCCTTTCAATTATTCAGAATCGTCTCATTCTGGCGCAGACCTCAGAAAGTCTGCGCCGGCCAGCGTGTCGAGCATGGGTCGCTTACCGTAGTCGCACACATCGCATAATGCTCGATGTATGCGCCACCCGCAAATCTCGAATTGCCGCCCGGCTGAAATGCTCAGCGCAGCTCTACTTGAGAAAAGCATTGAACCACGCAACCTCGCGCCGGATGATATCGACCTGGTGTTTATACTGCCAGATGCTGTGACCCTCATCGGGGTAAACCACGAGTTGGGTCTTTACTCCCAAGGTCGTCAGGGCGTGCCAAAATTCAAAAGACTGCGGGGCCGGACACTCGCCGTCGCGGTCTCCAACCAGGATGAGCGTGGGAGTCCTGACGTTCTTGATGTAATTGATGGGTGAACTTCGAGCATAGATCGCCGGGTCATCATAAACAGAAGCCTTGAAAAACGGAATGAGCCACCCATCGATGTCGTTTTCACCGTAATAGCTCAGCCAATCGGCAATTCCAGCTCCGGCGACGGCCGCGTGGAACAAGTGCGTTTGTGTGACCGTCCACATGGTCATATACCCGCCATAGCTCCACCCGGTGATGCCAATCCGATTCCTGTCCACTGGCAAGGTTTGGACGACTTCAGTAACACCCGCGAGAATGTCCTGCAGGTCGCCATGCCCGAAGTCTCTCACGTTGGCCTTGGTAAACGCTTCGCCGCTGCCAAAACTGCCGCGGGGGTTAGGGTAGAGCACAAAGTAGCCCTCGCCAGAAAGAGCGGCGGTTGCAGCGCTGAGGGCCGAGACAGGCCATGAAGGCCGATTCATGCCGCCCGGTCCGCCGTGCACCAGCACCACCATTGGGTAGCGTCGGGAGGAATTGTACTTTCGCGGATACGTTAGCCAGCCTTGAATGCGCCAGCCGCCACTCTCCCAGTGGATGCTTCTGGCCATTCCCCAACTGGGGTGGAGCGCGCCGTTGGCGTGAGTGATTTGCCGCCAAGCCCCCACGAGCCCAGACCAGACCTCCGGTGGATTCTGGAAAGATTCCAGAATGGCCGCTGATGTCCTCCCGTCCTTCGCGACTGAAAAGCCGATCATGCTGCTGTTTTTTTCGGGGCGCGTCACGCTCGTCCAAACGGCGTTCACCTTGCCCCCCGCCGGAGAGACCTCTGCGATGCCGTCAAGGCCATCAACATCCTCCGTAAACAGGATCTGCTCTGGAGAACGCAGCCAAAAGATGCCGCTGGCGGAAGCTTTCATTTGCGGTGTAACGTCCCGCGCACGGCCGCCTTCGGCCGGGGTCACGTAAATGTCACCACCATGCGAACCCTCGTCACTCATGAGCCCGCCAATGAAAGCGATTTCTTTCCCATCCGGAGACCAGGCAGGATTCGTCACTTGCATTCCCGGCTTCAGGATCCGCCGAGTGCTTCCGGAAGCCGCATCGATAACGTACAATTGCGCAACATACCAGTTATCATCACCGGGACCGTGCGCCCCCGTAGCCACAAGGCGTTTACTATCCGGCGCCCAGTCATATTGGTAAATATAAAGGTCGGAGGGAGAAATCCGGCGTGCTCGCCTGGAAGCCAGATCCACCACCGTCAGGCGCTGCTCGTAAACATGCAGTTGAATGACTCCAGAAGGGGGCGCCATCGGCGCTAAAGGCCCGGAGGCGCGAGGAGCATTTTCAATGTAAAGAAAAGCCAGCGATCTGCCATCGGGCGACCATTGCGGACCGGCCAGATCACCGGTAAGGTTCGTCAGTTTCTGCGGTGTACCGCCCGGCACCTTCAGCACGTAGAGTTGCTGCTGCCCTGGCCGTGCGGCGTCGGAAAGGAAAGCCAAGTGATCACTATCCGGAGACCAAGCTGGATCGCCCTCGCGATAGTTTGCACCTCCTTCACCCGCCGTCACTCGATGCGCCGCGCCTGGCAACGCAACCGAGGCCACGTAAATCGCCGTTTTTCCCTCCCCGGCTCCCGGCAGGGACTCCACCCATGCGACACGACGGCCGTCGGGAGAAATCGCAACGTCACTCAACTTAGTCGAGGCGGCAAAAGATCTGATGACGCTGTCGAGAACGGTTCCCGAAGCTCCATATACACAACTGGAAAGAGAAAACAACGAAAGCGCAAACGCCAGCATGATGCCTGCGGGCACTCTAAACCGTCTCACCATCACATTCCTCCACGATTGAATGACGCGGCATTTATGCCTTTCGGACGAGATTGCCGAGCGGAATCACGCGCCGCTTGAAGGTGTCATTCGTCACCTCGGCAAACGACGTATAGAGTGCAATAATGCCACACACCAAACCAATCCAACCGCCAAGGTGCTCGCAACGAACTCCCCCGCCCAATGATCCCGCCGCAAGCAGGCCGTAGGTAATCCAAAGCGTCAGGAATACCAGCCAGAGCGCGACATTCAGGCGAAAAGTGGAGATCCACATGTAGAGGGTAAAGACTCCCCATAACAGCAGCGTGACGCCCAAGCCGGCGTCTCCCGGCGATTTCAGCCATCCTGCGTTCATCGTCCAGAGCAGAAAGGCATACCACCACCAGAACGCTCCATAGGAGATGAACGCAACGGTTCCAAACGTATTGCCGTTTCGGTAT
Organism: Terriglobia bacterium; assembly: GCA_050745365.1. GTDB lineage: Bacteria > Acidobacteriota > Terriglobia > UBA7540 > UBA7540 > RH2-MAG17b. The sequence goes on along the minus strand of JBOGJS010000166.1, from coordinate 6,752 downwards.
TCGAAGATACCGGCAATAATCTGCGCCGCGCCGCCATAAGCGAATGCCAGGGGAATGACGGCGTTACCGGCCATCGGCGGCAGCATGCCCGCATTCAGAAGGCTGAGCAGGACCGTGGTCAGGCCGAACCCCGCCAGTCCCAAAGGCGCCGGGTTGGCAGTTTTAGGGGCTTCCATCATTTCCATTTTTGTACCTCCTCGGTCATCAATTGTGACCCGGCTTCTCAGAAGCCGTGAAAACATCAACGGCGACTGCCATCCTGAGCGTCCACAGCCTTTGGGCTGCCGATCTGGGGCATGACAAAGCGTAGCGCGGAGTTGTCCTTTAACTCCGCGGCTTTTGTGTATGCCCGAACGAAATGCCGCAGAGTTTCTGAGCAGCGAAACTCTGCGCTACCCGGCTTGGCGTCGAATGTCATGCAGAGAGCAGCGAAGGATCTCGGGATTAAAAAAATACAGGGATTCTTCCTTCCTTCGTGACAGTGCCCAAATTCTTTCACACGTTCTCGACCGCTGCCCCGGACGCCGGGGGAATCCCAAGGATGGTAATATGCACTATTCCCAATGTAAAGGCATGTCGCGCTAAGATAGAAAGATTATGGACTTCAACCTCGTTTCGCGCTATCAGTCGCGCGGCGATCAAGTGACAGCGATCGAGCAGCTTGTCCGCGGGGTGACAGACGGCGAGAAGCACCAGGTGTTGCTGGGCGTCACCGGCTCCGGTAAGACGTTCACCATGGCGAAGGTCGTTGAGGCCATGAACCGTCCGGCGCTGGTGCTGGCCCATAACAAGACTCTGGCAGCGCAGCTTTATCACGAATTTCGCGGCCTGTTTCCGGGCAACGCCGTGGAATATTTTGTGAGCTATTACGACTACTATCAGCCGGAAGCCTACGTTCCAGCGAGCGACGTCTACATCGAAAAAGAGGCCACAATCAATGATGAGCTGGACAAGCTGCGTATGTCCGCTACACGTTCCCTCTTTGAGCGGCGCGATTGCCTGATTGTAGCAAGCGTAAGCTGCATTTACGGCTTAGGATCGCCCGAGGCTTACTACGGCATGTTGCTTCTTCTCGAGCGTGGCCAGAAGATTTCCCGCCGGGACGTTTTGCGCCGCCTGGTGGACATCCAGTATGAGCGGACGGAGGGCGACTTCCGCCGAGGCACGTTCCGCGTGCGAGGCGACGTGATTGAAGTTTATCCCACCTATGAAGACCATGCTTTCCGCATCGAGATGTGGGGAGACGCGGTGGAATTGATTGCCGCCATCGACCCGCTTCTTGGGCAGGTGAAGGAGAATTTAACGCGCCTTCCCATTTATCCCCGTACCCATTACGTGATGCCGGCCGAGCAGCGCGAGACCGCCATCGATCGCATCCTCGCTGAACTCGAGTGGTGGGAAAAAGAGCTCGAAAAGCAGAATAAGCTGGTGGAGGCACAGCGCCTACGCCAGCGCACCCTTTTCGATGTGGAGATCATGAAGGAAATGGGCTACTGCCACGGCATTGAGAACTACTCGCGCCATCTTTCCGGGCGACTGCCGGGCGAGCCGCCACCGACCCTGCTCGATTATCTTCCCGAAGACGCGATGATCTTTATCGACGAAAGTCACCAGACGGTACCGCAGCTTCGCGGCATGTATCACGGCGATCGCTCACGCAAGCAGACGCTGGTGGACTACGGCTTTCGGCTGCCTTCAGCGCTCGACAACCGTCCGCTCACATTTGACGAATTCGAGCACCGTATCGGGCAGGTGATCTTTGTCTCGGCGACGCCGGGCCCCTATGAGCTGACGAAGGCTTCCGGGGTGGTGGTGGAACAAGTGATCCGGCCGACCGGATTGGTGGATCCTGAAGTCGAAGTGCGGCCCACGCGCAGTCAGATCGACGACTTGCTGGGAGAAATCCGCAAGCGTGCGGCGGTCGGCGAGCGGGTGCTCGTTACCACGCTCACCAAGCGCATGGCGGAAGACCTTTCCGAATACTACGGTGAAGTGGGCGTGAAGTGCCGTTATCTGCACTCGGAAATCGACACTCTCGAGCGCGTCAAGATTCTGCGTGATCTTCGCAAGGGCGAATTTGACGTCTTGATTGGAATTAATTTGCTGCGGGAAGGGCTGGACCTGCCCGAAGTTTCTCTGGTTGCGGTGTTGGATGCCGATAAGGAGGGGTTTCTCCGGTCAGGTGGCTCGCTGATTCAGACGATGGGGCGCGCGGCGCGCAATCTTCACGGCAAGGCGATCCTTTACGCCGACCACCAAACGGACTCGATGCGCTATGCGATTAACGAAACGAGCCGGCGGCGCGCCAAGCAGCTTGATTACAACGAAGAGAATGGGATCACGCCGCAGACGATCGTGAAGCCCATTGAGATGGAGCTGGCGGGAATTGTCGAGGCGGATTATGCTCCACTTCCGGAAGTCAGCGATGTTGAAGAGGAAATTCCGGGAGATCAGCTTGCCCATGTGATTTCCAACCTTGAGCAACAGATGCGGGACGCCGCTAAGCGTTTCGAATTCGAGAAGGCCAGCCAATTGCGTGATCGGATCAAGGGGTTGAAAGAAAGGGAGGCGGGCATCACGCCCGTCAAGTAGCACAGGATTAGCGGCCGCTTGATCCGCAGTTTCCATAGATTACTCAAAAGTGCCGTCCCCTGGTCTCCACAGAGTCTCTCCCGATCAGGGCCCATTCCGCGCTCATGAAAACCACCCAATACCTCATTCTCCTTGCTGTGTTTCGGATGTCTCGTAGTATCGCGGCAGGAATGATTGCGATTGCCTTCCCGTATCTGGTGCTCACCCATCTTCATCGCTCCGCATTGGTGCTGGGATTTCTTTACACAGCGGCTGCGCTCGCAACGGCTGCGCTGGGTCTGGCGGTGGGCTTTCTCGCCGACGTCTGGGGGCAGAAGCGGGCGCTGGTGGTCGTGGGACTTCTTTTGCCGCTAAGCGCCGGGCTGGTTTTCGCTTCGGCAAAGCTCTGGGTGCTATTCATTGCCTGCATGGTCGGGGGCTACTCGGCCACCGGCTCGCTGACGGGAGGTGGCGTGGGCGGCGCAGCCCAGCCGGTGCAGGTGGTGACGCTTGCGCATCTCACCACTTCCCGGAATCGCACCTTCATGTTTTCTCTCTTCACCTTCATGGGCGGCACGTTTGCAGCCGTCGGCGCGCTCATGGCGCGTCTTTTTACCGTTCGGGACGTCTTCCTGGCCGCTACGATCATTTCTTTCGTGGGGATTGCGGGCCTTGTGCCGGTACGGTTTCGCGAATATCGGGGCAACATCCGCCGGCTCAGCAGCAAGGATGTGATTGGCAAATTCAGTGTGACCGGCGCTCTCAACGGATTCGCCTCCGGCCTCGTCATCCCGTTTTTGATCCCGTTTTTTGTGATCGTTTACCACGTCCCAAAGTCGCAAATGGCCGTTTACGGATTTATCGCCGGCCTCCTGGGATCAGTAGCGCTGCTCTCCGCATCGCGTCTCGAGAGGGCTTTGGGATTCGTCCGCAGCGTCGCGGTGACGCGGGGTCTGGGGGCTGGGCTGTTGCTCCTGCTGCCGCTTTCGCATATTTTCATCGTCGCGCTGGTCATTTATTTCATCACGCCGGCGCTGCGCGTCATGGCATTGCCCGTTCAGCAAAGGGCGATTACGGATATGGTCAGCTTTGATGAAGTCGGGCGCGCGCTGGGCCTCAACCAGGTCGCGCGGCTCACGGCTTCCGCGGGTGCCATCAGCTTCACCGGTTATATGTTCGACATCGCGGATATTGGGTTGCCTTTTTATGCCTACGCGGTCGTGATGGCTTGTAACATATATCTTTATTTCCGTTTCTTCAGCCCTCTCGAAGACCGGTTGGAAACCTGAGCAAGCCTTCGCGATTTTGGATTTTGGATTTACGATGTTAGATGGGCTGTATGGGTTCGCGGGATAGCTCTGCGCGACATTCGACGCCGAACCGTGTAGCGCAGACCTCCGGTTTTGAGGTCTGCGGTTTTTGCCTGTGAAAAGCCGCGGACCTGAACAGCGCAGGTCCGCGCTACACCTTTCATGCCCAGATTGTCAGCCAAAAGGCTGGGGGCGCTCAGAATGACAGCTAACGGAAGTTTTTCAGTATCTGAGTATTCATCTGGCTCACCATGCAACATCAGAAAGTCATTTCGCTTCGCTGCTGGGTTCGAACTCTTCTCAAAGTCGCCGTTTTCTCCTTGTGTTTGTGTGGTCCTTGTTGTCTGTGGGTGAGAGCGGCGGGCCCATTCCAACTCGAAGGCAAGATTCAAGATCCGACGGGAAATCCGATCGCCGGGGCGAGCATCCAGTTCCACAGCGGGAGTTATTCCACTTCGAGCCTCACGGACCGGCAAGGTCGGTTTATTTTTAAAAGACTACCCACGGACAGCGGCACAGTCACTGTTCGTGCCGCCGGTTTTACGGTACTCCAACGCGCCTGGAGCAGCGGGGGGAAGACGTCTTCAACTGTACTGATCACACTTTCTCTTGCCCATCTGGCGCAGCAAGTGACGGTCACTGCGGCGCGCACGAAGGAATTAGTGAGCAAAACCGCTGGAAGCGTGGTGGTGCTTTCCCGCGAGCGGCTGAACTCCGCCGCCGCCCTCACTTTGGACGGCAAGCTCAGCGAGATTCCCGGCTTTTCTCTTTACCGCCGTTTTGACAGCAGCGTGGCTAATCCGACAACGCAGGGGGTTTCTCTCCTCGGCCTCGGGGCGAGCGGAGCCAGCCGCTCCCTGGTGCTCGAAGACGGTTTTCCCCTTAACGATCCATTCGGCGCCTGGGTCTATTGGGATCGCGTCCCGACGGAGGCTGTCGAGCGCATTGAGGTCGCGGAAGGCGGTGCATCTGACCTTTACGGCAGTGACGCCCTCGGCGGGGTCGTTAACATCATCACCCGGACAGCAAACCATTCCGAATTCTCGTTGGACACTTCTTATGGCAACGAGAATACTCCGGATGCTTCCTTTTGGGGGACGCTCGTCCGCGGGCGCTGGGGAGTGGATCTTGGCGCCGAAGGCTTCAACACCGATGGATACATCCTGGTGCCCCAGGACATTCGCGGTAAGGTGGACACTGCAGCGGGTTCGAACCACACCAACCTGACCCTGACGCTTCACCGGCAGTTCTCAAACCATTCAAGGGCCTTCGTGCGCGGCACGGTGCTCGGCGAAGCCCGTAAAAATGGGACTCCCGTCCAAACCAACCGCACGCATTTGCGAGAAGTTGCTGCGGGGACGGACTGGCAGTCTGCCCTGCTAGGCGAGATTTCCGTGAGAGGCTACGGTGAAGCCCAGACCTTTGACCAAAACTTCTCCGCGATTGCACCGTCGCGCAACAGCGAATCGCTGGTGGACCTTCAACGAGTTCCCGCCCAGGAAGCAGGTTTTTCAGTGCAATGGACCCGCACCTTGGGCTCATGGCAGACGTGGGTGGCGGGCGTGGAAGGGCAAAGCGTACGTGGCGCGAGCAACGACCTGATCTATTTTTCAGGAAAAGCGAACAAAGCTACGGGCGCTGGCGGGCGGCAGAATATTGACGGGCTCTTCGGCGAGGACATTATCCGAGCAGGCTCGAAATGGGTTTTCACCGTCAGCGCGCGGCTTGATGATTGGCGGAACGATCGTGCTCTCTCCACAACCCGGCCTCTCGTCACTCCCGGTCCCATCCAAGTCACCTATTTCCCTGCGCGCTCCTCCACGGCTTTCAGTCCTCGCGTCTCAGTGCTTCGCCAGCTCACTCCCAGCCTTTCGGTCTATGCGTCGGCAAACCGCGCTTTTCGCGCGCCGACGCTCAATGAGCTCTACCGTCCGTTCAGGGTGGGTAACGTAGAGACTCTCGCAAATAGTAACCTGGGCGCTGAGCATTTGACCGGTGCTGAAACCGGAATGACTTGGATCCCTCGCGGCAGAAGGCTCCGCGTGCACGCCTCGTTCTTTTGGAGCCGAATCAACCAGCCGATTGCCAACGTCACGATCGCGTCCACTCCCAGTCTGATTACCGACCAGAGACAGAATTTAGGCAGCACGCTGTCGCAGGGAATTGAAGTCGAGGCGGAAAGCGAAATCACGCCCAGCCTCATGCTATCTGGAGGCTATCAGTTTGCGGATGCAAAGATCTTAAGCTTCCCCACCGACGCCGCGCTTGTGGGATTGTTTGTCCCGCAAATACCCCGTAATGCGCTCACTTTCGAAGCCCGCTATACAAAACCTTCTCTCCTCACTCTGGCTTTGCAGGGAAGATATTTAGGGGTCCAATACGATGACGTCCTCAACCAATACCCGCTCTCCCCGGCCTTCACTCTCGATGTGCTCGCGTCCCATCCGATTGGAAATCGTGCCGAAGTGTATGCCGCTTTTGAGAACATCACGGATGACCGCTACCAGGCGGCGCGTGTGCCTTACACGCAGGTCGGCCCGCCCGTCCTCGCGCGCATCGGCTTCCGGTTCAACTGGGGCTCTTCGAAGTAAAGCACGGAATGCCTTCAAATTTTGCCTTGACACGATCCACCGCCTGAGGTATCACTTTCTTCCTGCTCTCATCGTAGGTTTAACGCGGAAGTCAACACTTGGTACATGATCTGATGCCATTATTCGCGTATCAGTTCGGCACTTCGCTTTGCGACCCCTCATCCGCCCTCCTACGTCGGGCACCTTCTCCCCTGGGGAGAAGGTGGGGAGCCGATTCGCTCCTCTTCGAATCGCCCTGAGCGGAGCGAAGGGGCTCACGGTAAACTCCGCGACCCGGATG
>JBOGJS010000165.1:0-3560 GCA_050745365.1 Terriglobia bacterium | reverse complement strand
ATACTATTCATCGGGTGCTCCTTTGGGTCGTAGGTTTGGTGGTGCTCACCAAACGAACCATACCCTTAAAGGGGCGCCCTTTCATAATGCGTGCCGCAACAGGCGCGCTTTAGGACGGGGCTTTAAGCCCCTGATTCTTTACTCGCAGCGGCTAAAGCCGCTATTTCGTTCGCTTCATCGGCACGGCTGAAGCCGTGCCCTGATACACCTCCTGTGTCCAGCAAAAGACATGGCTAAAGACCAAACCCTGGGCTGAGAGGTCATCATGAACAGAAGACAGTTTGCGATCAATTCCGGAGCAATTCTCTTGAGTTCCGCGCCAGTGCGACTTCGCGGGAAAGCGGAGGCGCTGGGACAGGCCGTGAGGCAGCCATACAGCCAAGAGTTGCCGGATATGCTGGTTTCGTTCCTGACCAGCAGGATTAACAACTTGGCGGCGCAGTGGGATCGAACACGTGCCGGGATCAAAACTGCCCAGCAGGTAGAGGCGCGCAACCGGTTTGTGCGGGAAAAGGCCGTGGAGATGATCCATGGTTATCCCGCGAGGAACCCTTTGAACGCGCAGATCGTGCGGGTTCTCCACCGCGATGGCTACCGGATTGAATGTCTCATGTATGAGAGCCAGCCCGATTTCTGGGTGACCTCAAGCCTCTACGTCCCCACCACCGGGCAGGGACCCTTCCCCGGAATCATTTCTCCGTGTGGCCATTTCGCGTTGGCGCGCGCCAACCCATCGTATCAGTCTGCCTACCTGAATCTCGTCAAGGCAGGTTTCGTGGTGCTCGCCCCGGATCCGATTGGACAAGGGGAACGACGGGAATTTTGGAATCCGCGTACCCGCCGCAACGAGATTGGCGGTCCCGTAACCTGGGAACATTGCCTTCCCGGGCAGCAACTGCTGCTTATCGGAGAGGATTTAACCCACTATCGCGTCTGGGACTGTATGCGCGGAATCGACTACTTGCAGACACGTCCGGAGGTTGACCCTGAAAGGATTGGATGTGCAGGCCATTCCGGAGGCGGCACAATGACCATGTTCGTTAGCGCGCTGGACGAGCGAGTCAAGTGCGCCGTCGTTAGTGAAGGAGGCACCGCCAACCGCTGGCCTAAACACATCTCGCCTCACGTGCCTCTCGAGACCGGCGACACAGAGCAGCATCTTTTTCCAGGCGCCATTTACGGAATTGATAACGTTGACCTGCACGCTGCCATCGCGCCCCGGCCGCTTCAGGCGCAAATCGAACGTTACGCGCCCCCTTTCGATGCGGCAGCCCAGGCTATCGAAGAGCGATACCGGCAATTAGGGGTTCCCGAGCGCTTTACTACCGTCGCGGCAAACGACCCACACTTCTGGACGATAAAACTGCGGCTGGCGACGACGGATTGGTTCTGCCGCTGGTTTTACCATTCGCATGGGCCTGCGACGGAACCGGAATACGTGATCGAGCCCGACGAAAACCTGCACTGCACGGTAGACGGCTCCGTCCGCTATTCCCACCAGGACCAGACGATCTTTTCTCTGATTTTGAAGAAGCAATCGCAACTCCCGCGAGCGAAAGCCGTGCCGCCGGGCGCTTTATCCAATCCTGGAGAGATGCGGGCGAAAATCCAGGAGATGCTACGGCTGCACTATCACAAGCAGCCGCTGGGAATCCAGCATCATGTCACGACGCCGCGCAAAGGCTACAAGATCGAGAAGCTGGCATTCCTGTCCGAGCCGGGGATTTACATCCCGGTGTGGGCATTTGTGCCGGAGAACTACGGCGGCGAGCGCGAAGCCATCCTTTATGTGAACGACCGCGGCGCGGCGGCGGACGGACTGGAATTTGGAGTTCTGGAAGGGCTGGTAACAAAAGGCCGCCTGGTTGTGGCGGTGGACGTTCGCGGCATCGGGGCGACGAGGCCGCCACACCTGGCGCGAGCGAATCGAGGTGAGTTCTGGCAACTCGATGACGTGGAAACGGCCATGGCCTACTGGGCATGGGTCATGAATGAAGATCTTTTTGGGATGCGCGTACAGGACGTCCTCCGGAGCATCGATTATGTCCTGAGCCGTCCGGACGCGAACCACGGTCGAGTGCAGTTGATTGGAAAAGGAATGGGTGCCCTGTGGGCGCTCTACGCAGCAGCATTGGATTCCCGGGTGAGCGCGGCGATCTGCTGTGAAGGTCTGCTTTCCTACCACAGTCTGGCCCAGGTAGACCGCTATCGCCAGGAAGCGAGTATTTTCGTCCGCAATGTGTTAACAAGTTTCGATCTTCCCCACGTCGCGGCAGCGGTAGCAGCGCGCAAACTCAGTCTGCTGTCGCCAATCAATGGAATGAATGAGCCGGTTGACAGCTTCGAAGCGCGTCGCGTCTACAAGATCACAGAATCCACCTATGAAGCGCAGGGGCAGCCGGATCAGTTTCGCATATCACCGCGCGATCCCGACTTGCCACTGGCAGCCCAGTACATAGCTCTGCTGGACGCCTCCACGCCGCAAAGGTCAGCATGAGTGTTTACACTTGTGCCGACGCTCGAGGAAGATTTCCCTTTTGTTCCGCTCTGCGTCTTCTCGCCCGCGCTGCTCGCGACGGCCAGAGGCGACATCTCCGCGGCATTGCGTCACACGACCCACTGCACTTTCCCGTATCGATTTCGTGGTATTCCTGACCATTAGAAAAACACAGCCGGCGAAACGTGGAATCGTTTACTCAATCTCTCGATGTGCGTTTTGTTCGGTTCACGTTTCCTGTGTAGGATCTCGGACACGATGCTCTCGGAGCCAAAGACAGTGATCAAGTCTTTTTGGCGGAGATTGTTGGGGGTCCATCAGTCCCAACAGGGCTCACAAGGATGGCAGGGAAACCATTGGCCCCGCCGCGTAGATGCGCATGTCTTCGTGGCGCAGCCGGCCTTCTTTCTCGATTATGGCAAAAAGTAAACATGCGCTAGGGCGCTCAGGCGATTCCAGCGGAACGTGGTCATCATCGGCCAATCTGATGAAAAAAGGTAAAATTCCTCCGGAACTCACAGCTTGAAAGGGCGGTCTTGGCTTGATAATCTAAGGGAGGAGGAAGGGATCACGGCGAAACAGCATGGGTCGAAAGTGCGGAGCGAGTCAAATGCAGCGAGCGCTGGTCGGCTGACAAGGCGTCAAGTGATGCGCGGCTTGTTGGCGGGAGCGGGCGCAGGAATCGCGCTGCCTGCGGCGGCTTCCGATCTGCTCAGCGGCGGCCTTGCTGGGGAGGCCGTCAGCGGCTCCGAAGCGAAGGTGGCTTCGAAGGCTTCCGAAGCGTGGCATCCAGTCTTTCTGGACGACCACCAGAACGCGACGTTAATCGTTCTGGGCGAGCGGATCGCTCCAGGCTCGTCCAAGGCCCAAGTGAACCGGTTCATTGACCTGCTATTGAGCGTGCTGCCCGCGGATGCACCCCAGGGCTTTCGGACGGGCGACAACCACCCGCAATTCACCGTGGAAGTTCGGGCGCCCGCGCGGCAACGGCTCCTCGACGCGCTTGGCGCGTTTGATCGAGAGGCGCGGAAGCGTTTTAGCGCGCCCTTCAAAGATCTCTCGG
>JBOGJS010000164.1:0-3174 GCA_050745365.1 Terriglobia bacterium | reverse complement strand
GCCCAAGAACGTCTATTTTGACATGGTCATGAAGGAAGGAGTAAGTGGCATTGCTCGCTTCATCGGTGCAACGCCCCTTCGTGCGTTGTCTTTGGTTCACATTATCTGTTTTTCTACTTCGAATCGACATTGTTGAAACTACAGGAAGCAGGTCTCTCGGAAAACCAGGCCCATGCAGTACGCGAAGGCAACACTCGCGTGTTAATCGGTTGGGCGATGAACCTTGTCGGTGAGTAGGCTTAGTCAACAGAAAGCGGGGCCGTTTGACGAATGCCACGTGGACAGAGAACTCGTTGCTTCTCAGGAGAAGGCATGTGCACGAAAATCTTTTCAAAGCGTTCAGGTAAGCCGTTGCGAGGAGCTTTCCGAGGTAGGGGACGGCTGGCAATGTATTCTTTCAGAAGTGCGTGGCCCGTGTTTACCCCGTTGGGCTTGTGGACTGCTCTCTTCGGCATCCTGTTTAATCCGTCGCTGCTGTTCAGTCACAGTTCTACGGCCGCCGCGTCGAAAGTGGCAGAAAGCGCACAAAAAATATTTGCGATGCGGTGCGCCGGCTGTCATGGAGCTGACGCCCATGGCACGGATAACGGCCCCCCACTCGTCGGGGTGCGTGGGCTCCGAGGACGTTCTATTCCCTGGATTCGTCACGTGATCCGCAACGGCGTTCCGTCGGGAGGCATGCCGGCCTTCAATCTGCCCGCCAATGAGCTTGATGCGCTTGCCGCCTTTGTCCACTCGCTGAATTCACCGGCTGCAGAAAGCGTTGTGCCCGGCGACCGTGCGGCGGGAGAGCGATATTTCTTAGGCCAAGGGAAATGTTCTTCTTGCCACATGGTTGACGCCAGAGGAGACGCCGTGGGTCCGGACTTATCGAATGTAGGAAGCGAAATGACGCTTGATGCGATTCGCGGGTCGTTGTTGCAGCCCAGCGCGGACATTACGCCCGGCTATGAGCGGGTGACGGTGCACTTGCAGGATGGGAAGACGGTTCGTGGCTTCGCCCGAAGCCGGAGCAATTTTGAGCTTGTGGTGCAGGATCTGAAGGGGCAGTTTCATTTGCTTCAGGAGAAGGAGGTTTCAGCGATCCAAGAGGAGAAGAAATCGCTAATGCCGCCAGTCGAAGCGAGCCCCGTGGAGCTGCAAAATCTGATAGCCTATCTCAGCGGGCTAACCGGTGTAAAGCCAGAAGCGGCCCAACTTGCGGTGCCGCTGAAGCCTGGCGGAATCTGCTGGTCGAGAATCCTCCATCCGCGCCCAGGTGACTGGCTGACATACAACGGAGAGCTGAACGGGAATCGGTACAGCGACCTCACTCAGATTAATACCACGAATGTGAACCGACTGCGTCTAAAATGGATCTTTACAGTTCCGCTCTGGAAGCAGTTCCTCCCGGATACGGCCTATTTCCGCCAAAATATGCAGTACTTCGGTCTGGAGGTGACGCCCCTGGTTGCCGACGGCGTCATGTACGTGACGGGTCCGCATCAGGCATTTGCGCTGGATGCTCGCACTGGCCAGGAGATCTGGCAGTATTGGCGTCCGCGTGCTCCAGAGGCAGCAGAGGTGTCAGGGGATGCATCGCTCGGCACAAATCGCGGCGTCGCTCTCCTTGGAAACAGGGTGTTCATGGTGACTGATAACGCTCATCTGATTGCTTTGAACCGTACCACGGGGAAGATAGTATGGGAAGTGGCGATGTCGCCGAAAGAACCCCTGCACTATGGTTCGACCTTGGCGCCTTTGATTGTCAAGGATATGGTGATCGCCGGTGTCTCTGGCGGTGACTGGGCCGGCGTGCGCGGGTTTGTGGCTGCTTATAAGGCCTCGAACGGCAAACTTGTGTGGCGGTTTCAGACCATTCCTACCAAGGGCGAGCCTGCGGCTGAGACCTGGGGTGGAAATCTACAGAAAATTGTGGGAGGTGGGGGGACGTGGCTAACCGGCTCTTATGATGCGGAGACAGACACTCTCTACTGGGCAACCGGCAATCCTTATCCGGACTCTAACGGCCGGGTGCGGCCCGGCGATAACCTTTACACTAATTGCATCCTAGCTCTGAACCCGGAGACTGGCAAACTCAAGTGGTATTATCAGATCACTCCTCACGATACTCATGATTGGGATGCGAATGCGCCTCTGGTGCTGGTCGACACGAAATACCAGGGGCGGCAGCGGAAGCTCTTGTTGCACGCGGATAAAAACGGTTTCTTCTATGTGTTGGACCGGACCGACGGCCAGGTCCTTCTGGCGAAGCCATTTGTGCGGGTGACGTGGGCCAGCGGCATTGGCGCAGACGGTCGCCCAAAGCTTTTACCTGAGGGTAGAGTGGTCTGTCCGGGTATCGACGGGACGAACTGGAATGCAACGGCGTTCAGTCCAGTAACTCGTCTGTTTTACGTGATGGCGCTCAAGAAGTGCACGGTTAAACTTTCGTCCGGCAGTTGGAAGGCTGAGCACCTTCAGGTAGAACCCGCAAAGAAGTACCTGCGGGCGTTGGATATTGACAACGGGAAGATAGTTTGGCAAATTCCCCAGTTCGGACCGGCTGCAGGCAAGCGGGATGCAGGAGTTTTGGCAACGGCGGGTCGGCTCTTATTTTATGGAGACCCGAGCGGGAATATTGTGGCGGTGAATGAGCGAAATGGGAAGAAGTTGTGGCACTTCCCGACCAACGGAGAGAACAAGGCGTCGCCGATGACTTATACGGTTAACGGGAAGCAATTTATAGCGCTCGCAGTTGGCCCGAACATCTTGTGCTTTGGCCTGCGGTGAGCAAGCGAGCGAGTATGGAATGTCGACCACCTGATTATAAGGTTTCAATTCAGAATGGAGAGCCTAATGAATGGACCGATTTCAAGACGTGAGTTCCTTCAAATATCGTCCGCAACCGCACTCACAGCGGCTGTTTCGCCTTCTGCGGGACTCGCGGCAGCCGTGCCGTCTCCTGCGCGCGGATCGTTTCGAGGCACACTTTGCTTCTTCTCGAAACCCGTGCCGCAATTAAACTGGAAGGAGTTGGCGCAAAGTGCCAAGCGCGCCGGCTTTGGTGGAATCGATTTGACGGTACGGCCTGGAGGACACGTTCTCCCTGAACGTGCCGCGACCGATCTTCCGAAGGCAGTTGCGACGATCCGCGAAGAAGGGCTTGAGGTTCCGATGATCACTACCTCACTT
>JBOGJS010000163.1:0-27560 GCA_050745365.1 Terriglobia bacterium | reverse complement strand
GCACCATTGTTTCCGCCGAATCGATTCCTGGCGCAACGAAGCTCTTGAGGCTCGAAGTGGATATTGGCAGCGAAGTGCGGCAGGTGTGCGCAGGAATTGCCGAGTATTACAAGCCGGAAGAACTAGTTGGCACAAAGATTGTACTTGTGGCCAATCTTCAGCCTCGCAAAATGCGTGGCGTCGAATCCAATGGCATGATTGTGGCCGCGTCGGTGGGTGAACAGGGCAAGCCCGTGCTCGTGACGTTCAAAGAGGAGGTGCCGAACGGAAGCCGGTTGAAGTGATTGAATCATTGAGCCATCGAGTCATTGATTCATTGGAACGGGAGGGACAATGTGCACCAGTCAACGCAATTGAAGGAACGTACCAAAGAGTTTGCGATTCGCATCGTGAGAATGTTCCAATCCTTGCCGCGCACCGAGGAAGCACGAATACTCGGCCGGCAAGTGTTGCGATCAGGCACCTCCGTTGCAGCAAACTATTGCGCCGTCTGTCGGTCTCGATCGAGAGCAGAGTTCGTGGCGAAGATTGGTACAGTTGTAGAAGAAATGGACGAGACCGTTTTCTGGCTGGAATTGCTGACGGAGACGAGTATCGTCAATCCCAAGCAGATGGATAATTTGCGTGCCGAAGCGAATGAGCTTTTGGCGATATTCGCAGCGTCGCAACGCACAGTTAAGAGCGCCCCCTTCGAAGCTAAGCGAACCCATCGGTCTGCCCTAAATGATTCAATGACTCAATGAACCAGTGACTCAATATTTCATAGATTCCCACTGCCATCTCGCTGATTCCGATTTTGACTCGGATCGAGAGCAAGTGATCGAGCGCGCGCGAGCAGCCGGAGTGAAGCATTTTGTTCTTATTGGGACCGGAGCGGATTGGCAGGAAATCAGCGCCGGGGTCTCGATCGCGCAGCGCTATGAAGAGGCATACTGCGCGGCGGGCATTCATCCGCACGAAGCCCCCCACTTCCTCGAGAGCGACTTCGATGAGCTTAGAAGCCTGGCTCGCCAGCCCAAGTTTCTGGGCATCGGTGAAATCGGGCTGGATTATCACTACGACCATTCTTCCCCCGATGCTCAAAGAGAGATTCTCATCCGGCAGTTGGAGTTGGCGCGTGAATTGGCGCTGCCGGTAATTATTCATTGCCGCGAGGCATGGGCTGACCTGCGCGAAATCCTCCGGCAGCAGTGGAGCGGCTCGGGGTTGGGCGGTATACTTCACTGCTTTACCGGAAGCCGGGACGATGCTTTTGAACTACTCGACGCCGGATTTCTGGTTTCCTTCGCCGGCAATCTCACATTCAAAAAGTCGGACGCTCTACGCCAAGCGGCAAAAGAAATTCCGCTTGATCGTCTGCTGACGGAGACGGACAGTCCTTATCTGGCTCCTGTCCCTCACCGTGGACGGCGCAACGAGCCGGGCTATGTCGAGGAAGTGCTGCGGCAACTGGCGGCGCTTCGAGGGCTAAGCGAAGCGGAGATGGCTGTGCAGGTTCTTGGAAATTTCAAACGGTTTTTTCGTGTGGAGTGATGCCGCTGAACGTGTCTGAGACACCACAGTAGCGCGGAGTTGTCTTTTAACTCCGCGGCTTTGGTTTTTCGCGAACGAAATGCCGCGGAGTTTCTGAGCAGCGAAACTCTGCGGCTGTGGCACCCGGAAACGGTCAAAAACGACCCCTCATCCGCCCTCCTACGTCGGGCACCTTCTCCTCTGGGGGAGAAGGTTGGAAGGGGCGCGGAGTTAAAGGACAACTCTGCGCTTGCTCTACCACAGAGAGCGGAAACAGCACGGAGGAGAAAGCGCGAAAACGGTAGAGAGTTGAAAACCATTGCATTCCGTAAGAAGAACATTGCGGTTTTTCTGGTAGCCGTCGCGAGCCTGCTGGCAGGATTTACGGCCGTTGCGAGCGGCCGGGCCAGGAATCTCAAATTTGAGATTTCGTTTCCTACGGCAGTTCATCGAGAACCGATCACGGGACGCGTTTTCGTGATGATCAGCCGGGAGGATTCACCCGAGCCGCGACTGCAGGTTGGATCGTGGGGCGACAAACCACCCTTTTTCGGCAAAGACGTCAGCCAGCTTCAGCCGGGAGAGATGGTGACGGTTGGCGCCAGCGATCTGGGCTATCCGGTTCGCAGTGTCCGCGACCTTCCCGCCGGCGAGTACTACGTGCAGGCGCTCATCAGTATCTACACGCAGTTTCATCGTGTCGATGGGCACGTGATCTGGGCGCACATGGACCACTGGGAAGGCCAGCAGTTTAATCGCTCACCGGGAAATCTCTATAGCGTGGTGAAGCAGATTTACCTTGATCCGACCACGGATCAGGTCGTGAAGCTAAGCCTCACGCGCGCCGTCCCACCCATTAAGATGCCTCCGGACACAAAATGGGTGAAACACATCAAAATCCAGAGCGCGCTGCTCAGCCGGTTCTGGGGTCGCCCTATTTATCTGGGGGCAACGGTGCTGCTGCCTCGGGGATACGCTTCGCATCCGCGGGTAAAGTACCCCGTGATCTACGTCCAGGGACACTTCAGCCTGAACGCTCCTTTCGGGTTTGCCGGCGGCGACCGAGGCGCGCGAGACTTTGAATTTCCCGAGGCTTGGCGGTCCGATAATTTCCCGCGCATGATCGCCGTCACTTTTCAGCATCCCACGCCGTATTTCGATGATTCCTATGCCGTCAATTCCGCGAACAACGGCCCTTACGGCGACGCCATCATGACGGAACTGATTCCCTACATCGAAGAGCATTTTCGGGCGATCCGGAAGCCCTGCGCGCGCCTCCTGACGGGCGGCTCAACGGGGGGATGGGAATCGCTGGCGTTGCAGCTCTACCATCCAAAATTCTTTGGCGGCACATGGACGTTCTATCCCGATCCGATAGATTTCCGGCGATACGATCTGGTCGACATTTATGACGATGACAACGCTTTCATCGAGCCGGGCCATCATTGGATCTTTCCTCCACGCTACATCATGCGGCGTGCTGACGGGCAGCCGGAAATCACGGTGCGTGAATTCAGCCAAATGGAGGCGGCGCTGGGCACCGACGGGCGCTCCGGCCAGCAACTCGAAGCCTGGGAAGCTGTCTTCGGACCGGTCGGCGCGAACGGCTACCCGAAGCCACTGTGGAACAAGCTGACAGGCGCCATCGATCATAGCGTCGCAGATTACATGCGAGACCACGGCTACGACCTGCGCTACTATCTCGCTGCCCACTGGCAATCCATCGGTCCTGATCTTGTCGGAAAGCTTCATCTGTATGTCGGTGACATGGACAATTACTACCTGAACCTCGCCGTCTACCTGTTTCAGGATTTCCTGAAAACAACTCAAAATCCGCATGATGCCGGCTCTTTTGAGTATGGGCGGCCGATGAAAGGTCACGGCTGGCAGCCCATGTCCAATGCGGAACTCGTGCGGATGATGGCTGAATATATTGCCAGGCACCCATGTACAGATCGGGGAAACGAACAGGGGTTGGGGGTCGGGGATTAGGGGTTGGAGATTAGGGAATAGGGAATAGCCGTGATAGCCACGTCCAGTGCTTGCCTGACCGTGGGCCATTTCCAGGATCACAGGCCCACGATTAACTCCGCTAACTGGGATTAGCCTTGGACGCCTTTGGCTCGGCCACGGTCGAATTATTCGCACTGTTTTGTGCAGCTAATGCGTTCGAGCTGCCGGATTTTGGGAGCATCTTGTTTTCGTTCTGAATATGGTTTAACAATTAGGTAAAAGCTTCGCACTTGGGGACGGGTCTTTTGACCTGGTCAAGAGAGCACAGCTCGTCTGGAGTGCGAGCGGGGGCCCCATAGCGGGAGGAATGAGGATGCCAGAGCAGGTTTTCATTTTCGATACGACGCTGCGCGACGGCGAGCAGTCTCCCGGCTGCAGCATGAACCTGGAAGAGAAGCTGGAAATGGCGCGCCAGCTTGACCGGCTGGGGGTGGACATCCTCGAAGCGGGTTTCCCCATCGCTTCGCAAGGCGACTTTGAGGCCGTTCAGGCCGTTGCTTCGGAAATCCGGCGCCCCGTGATCGCGGCCCTGGCCCGCGCGCACCCCCAGGATATCGATCGTGCCGGGGAAGCGCTGAAATCCGCTGCGCGTGCCCGCATCCACACGTTTCTCGCGACCTCGGACATTCACCTGAAGTACAAGCTGCGCAAATCACGCGATGAGATTCTGAAGCAGATCACTGAATCCGTCGGCCAGGCCAAAGCGCTCTCGGACGATGTGGAATTCTCCCCCGAGGATGCAGGAAGGACAGACCGCGCTTACCTGATTGAGTGTTGCCAGGCGGCGGTAGAAGCCGGCGCGACGGTGCTGAACCTGCCCGACACGGTGGGTTATTGTCTCGAGGACGAGTATGAGCGGATGTTTGCGGAGATCAGGGCCAGGGTCACGGCCGGCAGCGGCGTCATCCTGAGCACCCACACGCACGACGATCTCGGACTGGCGGTCGCCAACACGTTGGCAGGCATTCGGGGCGGTGCGCGCCAGGTGGAATGCACCATCAATGGCATTGGCGAGCGGGCGGGCAACGCCGCGCTGGAGGAAGTTGTAATGGCGCTGCGCGTGCGGAGCGATGCGATCCCGTTTTTCACCAGCATCCACACCGAAGAGCTGTATCCCTCCAGCCAAGTTCTGGCCCGGCTGACCGGGATGGCCGTCCAGAGGAATAAGGCTGTGGTGGGGCTGAACGCCTTTGCCCACGAGGCAGGTATCCATCAGGACGGCGTCCTCAAAAACGCCGTCACTTACGAGATTATGCAGCCGCAGGCGGTCGGAATGCCTTCGAATCACCTCGTGCTGGGCAAGCATTCTGGGCGGCATGCGCTGGCCAAGCGTTACGAAGAATTGGGCTACCGCCTCAACAAGGAAGAACTGGACGAGGCCTACCACTCCTTTTGCAAGCTGGCAGACCGCAAAAAGCAGGTCTATGACGAAGACCTGCTTGCCGTGATTTCTGAAAACTTTGCGAAAGCGCCAGAGACGTTTGACCTGAAACTCTTCCAGAGCGTGGCATCGAGCGAGGGGCGCTCCACAGCAACCGTGGAACTGGTAAAGGAGGGCGAGGTCTACCATGACTCCGCCACCGGCGATGGCCCTTGCGATGCTGCCTTCCGCGCCATCGACCGGATTACCGGCATTCCGGGCGCAGTGGAGGATCTTTCCGTCCATACGATCGGTCAGGGGACCCTCGGCGTAGCCGAAGTTTCTATTCGCGCGCGTTTCGAGGGACGCGAGTTCACCGGAAAGTGGACCAGCCAGAACGTGGTAGAGGCAGCCGCGCGCGCTTATTTGCAGGCTGCGAATCGAGCTGCCCACGAGCTCAAGCACCTGGCGGAAATGGCGGCCGCGGCTTCGGAATCCGTTCACGAGAATCCGCTGGTTGACCGGATGGTTCCGGGAGGGTACTGAAAGGCAGTGATGGCTCGAAAGTGACGAGTGACGAGCAAGTAGCGCGGAGTTGTCTTTTAACTCCGCGGCTTTTATTTTTCCCGAACGAAATGCCGCAGAGTTTCTGGACAGCGAAACTCTGCGCTACCCCGCTTTCCTTCTTTTTCACAGCTTCTGAGCGCTGGGCTTTGAGTGACGCTCCGAATGTTTTTTTGCCAATCGGCTGGGCTGGCAGGCGTTTTTCAACTATACTGATTGCTTCGCGAGGAGAACCTGATGATCATTTATCTCTACGTAGTCGGTGCCATTCTTTTCCGCTTGCTTCCGCATCCCTGGAACTTCACACCCCTCGCAGCCATGTTCCTGTTTAGTGGTGCGACTTTCAGGAGCAAGAGGAAGTCCTTGCTGGTGCCCCTCGCGGCGTTGATGATCAGCGATTTAGCCGTGGACTTGCTCATCTATCACGGTGCTTACCATTGGTTCAGCCCCTGGACGTGGTTTGGGTTTGTCCTCATCGGCATTCTGGGATGGACCTTGCGGGGCAAGGTTAACTGGCGGCGCGTTGCCGCGGCTTCGGTCGGCGGCTCCGTCCTGTTCTTCCTGGTCACAAACTTTGCCTGCTTCCCGGGACTGAATTTGTATCCTCACACCATGGCAGGGCTGATCGAATGCTATACGGCCGGCCTGCCGTTTTTCAGGAATGACCTCTTGGGCGACTTGGCCTGGAATGCCATCATGTTTGGCTCCTACTTCTGGCTCACGCGTCGCAAGCCGGCCACTGAGGCGGCGTGATCCTCTCAGAAATGCCGCGCCGCCCTAGAAAACGCCACTACATCGAAGGAATTTTCGGCTTTTAATCCTCTGATAAAAGCCGTCGCAGCGCGGGGTTTCCTTGGGCGGCTCGTTCCGCTGTCCAGGCACTTTTCGCGCCTGTAGTGTAGGTTGACCCACCGCTTTTCTCAAGAGTAGACTGAAGCTAGATAGAGAGGGCTGGATTGTGCCCCACGCGGTCCAAAGCGTTGCAGTTCTCGACTGAAGCACGCTTGAGTAGGAACGGGCGATCGCTCTGAGGAGGGCATCATGGGTGAGGAATTGAGGCGAGCCGTGAAAAAGCGTACCGTCTGGGTCACATTTTGTGCCGCGCTGCTTTTGCTGAGCGTTCAACCAGGATTTGGCGTCAGCAAAGAGACCATCCAGATGATGACGGACCTGGATAACCTTCAGCAGCAGGTCTCAATGTTGCAGAGGACGGTGGACGCGCAGACCGCGATCATCAAGACGCTCATCCAGCAGGCCAGTGAAAACATCAACGGAATGAAAGCGGCGATGGCGAAGGTCCAGAATGTGGTTCAGCAGGATTTGGCGTCTACGAACAACCGCTTTGACGCCAACACCAACCAGATGCAGCAGCTTTCAGCAAGCCTGGATGAAGCGAAGGGCGAGATTTCCAAGCTGAGCGATCAGGTGGCCCAAACCCAGAAGATTCTCCAGACCATCAATACGCCGCCTCCTCAACCGGCGGCTAATGCAGCCCCAGCGAACAGCACAGCGAGCAACAGTGCGGCTGCCCCTGGCGCCGCCGACGCTGCTGCCGCACCACCCCCGGTTCCCGATCCTCAAAGCCTTTACAAGTCGGCTTATGCAGACTATACGCAAGGTCAGTATCCACTGGCCATCCAGGGATTTCAGGAGTACTTGCAGGACTACGGGAACACGGACCTCGCATCCAATGCTCAATTTTATATCGGGGAATCCTACTACCTTCAGAAGGACTACAAGAACGCCATCACTCAGTACGACAAGTGTATTCAGTTGTACCCGGACGGCAACAAAGTAGCTGCGGCGTACTTGAAAAAAGGTTATGCTCTCCTCGCGCTCGGAGAGACCACGACAGGCGAGCGAGAGCTTTACAGCTTGATTCGTAAGTATCCCAATTCGCAGGAAGCCCACTTGGCGCGCGAGCGTCTCAGGCGGATCCGACCGGCATCGAGAAGGCGCCGGGCCGGCTAACAATACCTTAAAAGCTCCTAAGGCGGTGTCCCCAATGTCTGCCTCGATTAACAAGGTCATTCTGATTGGACGCTTGGGCAAAGATCCGGAAGTTAAATACACTCCCAGCGGCGCGCCGGTGGCAAAGTTCAGCCTGGCAACCGACGAAGTGTTTAAGGATCGCGCCGGCGAACAACAACGACGCACCGAATGGCACAATGTGGTCGCCTGGAACAAGCTTGCCGAAATCTGCGGAGAATACCTCACCAAGGGCAAGCAGGTTTACATCGAAGGAAGCATCCGCAGCCGCCAGTGGGAGGACCAGACCGGTAATAAGCGCACCGCTTACGACATCGTGGCCCGCGAAATGAAAATGCTGGGCTCTAAGAGCGACGCTGATCGTCCCGCCTCATCATTTTCCGAATCGGATCGCCCGCTGGCCAGGCCCGAACCCGCCCCAACGGATCCCGCCCTCGAGTCGCCTGCTCCTTCCCCCGAAATGACGGACGAAGATGTACCGTTTTGACCCGACTTTCATATGTTTGTTAGAGGCCGGCATGACTTCGCCTGCCGACAGAACCTAAGTTCCCCAAGTTCATCGAATCGACAACGCTTACGTCATCCGGCAGCCGGACACGCGCTGGCTGAACGCAGACGGCTCTGGTGCCGCTTCTCTCGCAGGCAAATTAAAAGGAGCTACGAGGTTGATTTCCGTACCCCGGCACCGTCATCAGTCCAGCGACTTCAAACGCGCGGCGTGGCGGCCTAGAAAAAACTGAATGATCTCGGGGAGGCGCGGAAGCCAGTATCCAGCAATCGCTTCAGGATAGCCGGAAAGTCGTCGACCAGCCCTCGCCCAGCGCCGAGGTATAGAACGGTAAGAGTGCCGGCGATATTGAGGTTTCGGCGAGCAGCTTCCTTGCGCCCGCCGAGGTCGTCCATTAAAAGAACTTCGGCTTTGAGGTCCTGGGCCAGGATTATCGCATCTCGCTCTCCCTCGTCCAGGTGCGCCAGACTCGGATCGGCAAGAGCACTGGCGGGCCTGACCTCCAGCCACTCGGGGCGATTACTGATCCACCGCGTGACGCTTGCCGGGGTAGCCTGATTCTGAAGTTCGGAAAGCACAGCCTGGGGAATGATGACGCGGCCGTATAGAGCTTTTAAGAGGCCGACCTGGTCGATAAGAATCAGGTGGTTCAGCGGAGTCGTGTCGGCGACGACGATCATCAGGACCGGGATTCTCTGGGATCAAGCAGGCGTTCGTTAGTACTGATTTCCCGGTCGATTTCGGCAGGCGTGTAGTCGTAATAAACGCCGTGATCTTTTAAAAAGGAATTAACTTCCATCCGGGTTCGAACTCCCAGCACACGGCGGACCTGAGACTCAGTTAATGCCCCGGAGCGGTAGCCTTCCAAAGCGAGCGCCTCCAGGGTGTGGCGGGGCAAATCTTTCCATTTGACGCGTAGGCCCTCCGCGATATCTTCCGGCAGTTCAATAGCGACTTGCATGTTTTCCTCTCGCCTTAGTTTTATCACGTTTCCGAAGGCGGCGGAATGCCGTCTCAGTCAAAAGGAGAACTACAGGAATCGCCTGTCCGCACCGCGTGGGGTATCAAGCCGGCGTTCCATCGCGCTGCTGTAACCTTGATCCGGGGGAGCCAACCCCGGAGTCCTGTTCCTCCCCAGGAATGAGGTGCGCGGTCGCACTCACCGGACCTACTGAAAAAAATCGCAACTGCTGAAAAAATCACTGATGCCTCACTCTCAGCCTCACAGGCAGTGTATCAGGGCATGGCTTTAGCCGTGCCGTTGGGAGGCACCCACATTCAACGGGCTTTCAGCCCCTTGTACGACGGCGGCTAAAGCCGTAATTCTCTCTGCCGCTCTTCGGCACGGCTAAAGCCATGCCCTGATACGTTGCGGACCATTCAGGCCGGTGCACGAGGCCGAGAGTGAGGCACTACAAAAATCACTGAAACTCGCTTGACACTGTACTGCGCGATGAGTAGTATCGAGGGCATTCCCGACGGCCTAAGATAAATCGGTGATGAGAAATAAGCATAGGTGCTGGGAATCAGGCAACCCATGCAACTGCCGGCCTTAAGGTTTTCTACAACGCTTCTTTTGTTGGGTACAGCCTTGCTTTCGTTCCACGGGGCTGTTGCAGCTACTAAACAAGCACTCTCAGCCGGCACGCACCAGGTATTCAACGAGGCTGAGCAAGCGCTCCTCGCTGGAAATAATGCTTCGGCAGCGCGAGGCTTTCTGAAAGTGATTCGCCTCGACCCACACTTAGCCTCCGCCTATAACAACCTGGGAGTAGCATACAAGCGGATGCACAGGCTCGCCCCGGCTATCCAGGCCTTTAAAACGGCCCAAATGCTGGACCCCCATCTACCCGGAATTGATCTAAACCTGGGGCTCGCTTATTACGAGCAAGCGGAGTTCGTGAACGCTATCCCGCAGTTTGAAAAAGTTCTCACGAAGAGGCCCGCGGATCTTCAAGCTCATTATCTGGATGGGATGTGTCAATTCATGCTCCACGAATACCAGCGTGCGCTCAACTCCCTCAAGCCCATTGAGAAATACGAGCAAGGTGATCTGGAATACCTTTACGTGCTGGGCGTCTGCTACGGCAAGCTCAAACGCAAGCAAGCGTCCAAGGAAGTGTTTGCCCGTTTGGTACGAATCGGGGGAGACACGCCTCATTTGCACCTGCTTCTGGGCGAAGCATATCTCGGCCTTTATGAGAACCCGAAGGCGGAGCAGGAGTTGCAGAAGGCATTGGCGGGGAATCCTCGCTTGCCGTTCGCACATTATGATCTCGGGGTAGCCTATCAGCGGCTGGGGCAGCTTGATCGCGCTGGAAGGCAATTCGAAATCGAGATGGCAGTCGATCCCAAGGACTCTTCGGCGTACGGAAAGCGGGGACAGCTTTGGCTCTTGCAGAAACACCCTGATCGTGCGATTCCGCTATTCCAAACGGCTCTTTCGCTTGACCCGCACATGGTGCTTGCGCTCGCAGGTCTCGGCCAGGCCTATTTACAGAAATCGGAGCCAAAAAAGGCCGCGAGTTTTCTCGAAAGAGCAGTCGAGGTTGAGCCTCATAACGCGGGTCTGCACTATGAACTGGGACAGGCTTATCTGAAGATGGGCGAACAGCAAAAGGCATTGCGAGAATTTTCGGAGCTTCGAAAGCTCCACGCGCAAGCAACGCAAGAACAGGCCAAAAGGCTTGGCATGCGGCCGCCTGAGCCGCCAGTTCAGACTCTTTCTACTTCCGCAGGCAGTGCCAACCTGCCCGCGAAATGAACTGTACGCTCAGAGGGTTTAGAAACCAAAAAGCAAGGAGGAAGCTATGGACAAGCAAAGGCGTGCTCTCTCCACCGGAAACCACACGGGGTTCCCCCCTCCAAGGCGGTCATCCATCCTCATAGGGACCGTGGTTCTCATGACGGTGCTGTGCTGGCCGCTCTTTGGAGCTGATACAGCCACCCTCGTGGGCACGGTTACAGACCCCGCCGGCGCCGCTATTCCAGGCGCTGCGGTTACAATATCGAATCCCACCAAGGGCTTCATGCGCCAGTTGGTGACGAACTCTGCTGGCGCTTACATGATGAGAGCCTTGCCGATTGGCACCTATGTTGTCACCGTAGAGAAGCCAGGCTTCCAGAAGGCCGTAAGCTCTGGAATAACCCTGACGGTCGGCCAGGTCCAGCAAGTGAACTTTAAGCTCCAGGTTGGCGAGGTCACCCAGACGGTGACAGTTTCGGGAAATGTGGCGCGCGTTCAAACGGAGCGAGGAGCGGTTTCTAACCTTGTTACCTCAACCCAGATTCAAAACTTAACGATGAACGGCCGTGACTTTATGAGTCTCTTTGCGCTGACCCCGGGCGCAGCCTACCCGAACGGGCTCAATTCCATCCAGCTTGGAGCAGGCGGCTCCGAGAATAGCACGCCATTCAACGGAGCTCGGCCCGAGGCGGTGAATATGGAACTCGACGGTTCCGACATCAGCGACACAGGAGACGGCGGCAACGGAGGTAAAATTTCTCCGCCCGTCGACACGATTGCGGAAATGAGGATCACTACATCGAATTACGGCGCGGATGAGGGGCAGCGCTCGGGAGCGCAGATCCAGATTGTTACGAAAGCGGGCACAGACAAATTCCACGGTGGCGCCCACGAGTTTGTGCGCAATAATGCGCTTGACGCCAACGATTTTTTCCTGAACCGGCGGATCAACCCGCCGGGTGGCAACGCGCCCGCCGTGCCGCTCAAATGGAACGTCTTCGGCTTCGATCTCGGTGGACCGCTCTATATCCCAGGCCATTACAATACGAGCAAGTCGAAGACCTTCTTTTTCTGGGCCGAGAATTGGGCGAGATACCGCCAAGGCAGCGTGATCAGCGCCAACACGCCTTCGCTCGCCATGAGAACGGGCGATTTCAGCCAATGCGATCCGAAGTCTCCGAATGCGAACCCCGTGATCATCGCTCAGGGGTGTGCTGTGCCCAAGAACCCGCTCACGGGGCAACCATTCCCGGGGGATATTGTCCCTATGGACCCCAATGCGAAGATCTTACTGAACTCCCTTTTCCCCTTACCGAACAACGGCGTCGATGGTTACATAACGGCTCCCAGTCTGCCGACCAACTGGCGCGACGACACGATCCGCATCGATGAGAACCTCACGGATAAGACTTCGGCCTTCTTCCGGGTTACGAATGAATCTTGGACGCAAACGGTCGCGCCCTCTCTTTTCTCGTCCGACGCTTATGACACGATCGTGACCCCGAGGAGTATTCCTGCCGAAGCCGCAACGTTTCACGTCGTGCACACCTTCAATCCGACGCTCATGAACGAATTCATTGCCGGATTTTCAAACAGCGAGATCAGCTATTTGCCTGCCGTAGGGCCCTCCAATGTGGCCGGCTCGATCGACAAACCTTCTAACTGGACGATGCAACCCCAGTTCCTTGCCAATGCGGGTCAGCCGCTCTTGCCGGGCGTGACCCTCAGCGGGGGCAGTCCCATCGATGTGAGTGAGAACACGGGCGCCGCGCCATTCATCAACGCCAATCCGGTAATTTCGTTCAAGGACGACGTCTCAAAAGTAACCGGCCATCACACGTTTATCATGGGAGCTTTCTTCCTGCGGAGCTCGAAGAGTGAAACGACCGCGGCATCCACGGTTCCAACGCAAGGCGCGCTGTCGTTCTCTTCTTCCTCCGCTGTCAGTACGGGGAACTCATTGGCTGACATGTTCCTGGGAAGAATCGCCAATTACTCAGAGGGCGTCCTCACCGCCAACGGGGTTCCGGTGGGAGGCACGCCCAAATATCACTTCCGCTACGTCGATTTCGAGCCTTTTATCCAGGACAACTGGAAGGTGGCATCCCGGCTGACCCTCAACCTGGGCCTCCGCTATCAATTCTTCACACCGATGAAAGACTTCACCAATCCTCCGCTTTCCTCGACGTTCATCCCTTCCCTCTACAATCCAGCCCTTCAGGCTCCGCTCAATTCCAGCGGCTTTCTCGCGCCCAACCCTGCTACTGGCCAGATCTACGATTCGACAAACTATGGCAACGGCTTGCTGGCTTGCGGGGTGGGAGTCGTGCGTTCTGGCTGTACGGACCCCACTGATAAGAACTTCGCTCCGCGCTTCGGTTTCGCCTGGGATCCATTCGGCCACGGTACAAGTTCGATTCGGGGCGGTTATGGAATCTTTTATGATGTTGGAGATCCTGATGACGGCGATGCCGAAACGATTGAGGGAAACCCGCCTGCCATACTGGTTCCCACCACCTTCAATGTCGTCGGGTATCAGAATATTGTTCCCGGACTTTTGGGACCATCGTCGATTAAGGCCCTCGAGTATAACAACAGTAAGTGGACCAGCGTCCAGCAGTTCAGCCTGACGGTCGAACATCAGTTTCCCGGCAACAACCTTCTGAGTATCGGCTACGTGGGCAGCTTAGCGCACCATTTAGGGCAGTATGTGAATCTGAACCAGATCCCCATTGGGGCGACTACCATGACGGTTCCGGCGCTGGCCGGGAAAGCGGGCTGTACGGCTGCGGGAGTCTGCGACGTTCAAAACACCCTGATCCATAACCTCGCGCCCACCGTCTTCTTCGTCCCTTATGGCGGCTATTCGACAATCGGCCTTTACCAAAATACCGCCAACTCTAACTACAATTCCCTCCAGGTTACTTTGCGGCACACCTTCAGCCACGGGCTCAGCTACGACGTCATATACACATGGGCCCATGCACTCGGCAACGCCCCCCCGCCCTCCAACAGCGTAGGAGGAGGCAGCATCGGCTATTACAACAATCTGAATCGGTGGTACGGCAATTCATACGTCAATGTCCCCCAGGATTTGACGTTGGATTACGTTTATCAGCTCCCGTTCTTCAAAAACTCCTCGAGCGCCTTCGTAAAAAACACGCTCGGCGGGTGGAGAGTGAGCGGCATTACGCAATTCATGAATGGCACTCCCATCAACTTTGCGTGTGGAGTTAGCCGATTTAGCAGCGCGATTGGAGGCGCGGTCCGCTGCAACACGGTAGAGGCTTTTGGCGTTAAAAAAGGAGTTGTTGACGACAAACAGTTCGGCCCCACGCCAACATGGTTTGACCCTACCACGATCACACAGCCGCTGATGAGTCAGCTTTTCTCGAATAATGAGCCAGGTATGTTCGGGTATCAGGGCACATATACCCTCACGGGCCCGGGCAACAACGTCTGGGATATCGCGCTGTTTAAGACGATCTCACTCCCCTGGGTGCGCCACGGGGAATCCTCCAACCTTACTTTCCGCCTGGAGACGTTTAACACCTTCAACCACCCTAACTGGTCGGGCATCAACGCGGGCTGCGCCAGTACCATTGGTTTTGGCCAGCCTTGCACCCAGCTCGGCAACGGTGAAGTGAGTTCAGACCGCTACCCGCGGAATTTGCAGCTCGGGCTGCAGTTCAGCTTTTGAAGGCTAAGGGCGGGCTGCGTAAATAGGCGCTATAGCGCTTGCGATCAGGGCACGACTGAAGAGCCTGTCGGAAATAAAAGGTTCCGAGCGAAGAATCAATAACTTACGGGCAGCGACCCGTCTCTGAGTTGTTGATTCTGCGTGGGCTCAAAGCAGTCTCCGACAGGCTCTGAAGTGGTGTCCTGACAACACGGCCAAGGTTACGCTCACTGATCCAACCAGTCGCCAGAGGCGGGCGCGAATTCGCATAGTAAGTTTTCCGCAGCACGGCACAATCTGAATCGTGTCGCAAGCGACCCTTTTACTTTTTTCATTGACTGAGGGATCTTGATGGACGAAACAAACAAAACCTCTTCCGTTTCTCGGCGTGATTTCCTGAAGACAGGCCTGGGGGTGACAGCGGCCGGCCTGGCTCCGCTCAGCGCAGCAGGGTTTAAAGAGACCGTGGCGGAGAGGCTCGGCTACCCCAAGGACGCGAAGTTGTTGATCGTGCATGGCGATGATCTCGGGGTGGCGCATTCGGCTGATCGAGCGAGTTTCTACGCACTCGAACACCACGACGTGAGCGCCGCAAGCGTGATGGTGCCGTGTCCCTGGTTGACCGAAGTCGTCGCCTATGCGCGACAACATCCGGAAGCAGACATCGGCCTCCACTTGACGCTCAACAATGAATGGGACACCTATCGCTGGGGCCCGATTGCACCTCGCGACCGGGTACCGAGCCTGCTCGACCCCGACAACTATTTATGGCACGAGACGACTGAGACGGTCCAGCACGGACGAGCCGATGAAGTGGAACGAGAAATTCGGGCGCAGGTTGAGCAGGCGCTCCGGATGGGCTTGCATCCGACCCATCTGGATGACCACATGGTCACCCTGGAGAGTCGAAAAGATTTTTACGCGGCGCTCGTCAAGGTAGGGCATGACTATCATCTCCCCTTCAGGGCCGTCCGTCCTTACCTCGAAAAAAGAGGATGGCTTTCCATGCTGTCACCAAACGATATAGTGCTCGATCAATTTCTCGAGCCCAACTATCACGTTCCACCGGATCAATGGGCAGACTCGTATTTTCGGATGTTGGACAGAGTGCAACCGGGACTTAATGAAATGATCGTACACCTCGGCTATGACGATGCGGAACTCGAAGCCATCACGGTGAATCACACGGGTTGGGGCGCGGCGTGGCGGCAACGCGACTTCAACCTGGTGACGAGCCCTGCCTTCAAAGAGGCTCTCCGCAAAAGGCGCATCACCGTCATAGGATGGAGAGAATTAGGTAAACTGGCCCGCTAAAAGAGTTGCGCGCTCCCGGAAGCCCTGAGGTTTAGTGCATGAAAAGCGTTGCCATCATCTTGCTCGTTTATGCATTGTTTCTTCTGGGCCCTTGTTCCGCAGCCCAGGCTTCCGGAGCCAAGCTCGTTCTACGGCGGGGCTGGGAAGTCCAATCTTCGGCCAAAGTTGCTCAGAATGGCGCCGTGATTTCAACAACCCATTTCCAAGCCCACGGCTGGTATCCCGCGCAAGTGCCCACCACCGTCCTCGCCGCCCTGGTCCACGATGGTCTATACCCGCACCCATATTTCGGAATGAACCTTCGACGGATTCCCGGTTCCGGTTATCTCGCTTCCTGGGCGCTGGCTGGAGATCACTATCCACCCGCGATTAACTTTTCCAATCAGCCCATGCCTACCGATAGTCCTTTCAAGCCGGCCTGGTGGTATCGCACAACATTCCGGGTGCCTTCAGCCTGGCTCAGAAAGGCAATCTGGCTGCACTTTGATGGGTTGAACTATCGAGCTGACATCTGGCTGAATGGCCACCTGGTTGCCGGAAAAGAGCGGGTTGTCGGCACCTGGAGGATCTTCAGATTCAATGTAACCGGGTGGGTGCGCCTCCACGAAGCCAATTCGCTGGCCGTTGAAGTTTTTCCGCCACACGCGGACGACCTGGGAATCACTTGGGTGGATTGGAATCCCGCCCCGCCGGACAAAGACATGGGAATTTGGCGCCCGGTCTATCTTTCGGCGACGGGTCCCGTCACCATTCTTCGGGCGCAGGTTGTAACGCATTTCGACCTGCCCTCGCTCGATGTTGCCCACCTTACCGTCCGGGCTACGGTCAAGAATGCATCAGGCCGCCCGGTATCCGGCATCCTCGAAGGGAGCATTGGCAAGGTGAAGCTCCGCAAAGAGATTCATCTCCGCTCCAACGGCAGCCTTAAGATCATTTTTACGCCCAGGGAATTTCCTCAACTGAATCTTCAGCATCCTCAACTCTGGTGGCCACTCAATGCCGGGCCGCAGAACTTGTATACGCTGGATTTGGCATTCGATGCGGGTGGGGCAATCTCGGATCGGCTGCAAGTTCGCTTTGGCGTGCGCCAGGTTACTTCCTATCTCAACCGAGGCGGCAACATCGTTTTCATGGTTAACGGCAAGCGGATTCTTATCCGCGGCGCGGGCTGGGCGCCCGACATGATGTTGCGCGAAAATCCGGAGAAAATGGCCGCGGAGCTGCAGTATGTCCGCGATGCCCACTTAAACGCGTTGCGCCTCGAGGGCAAGATCGAAACCGATTACTTTTTTAACCTATGTGACCGCTACGGCATTCTGGTGATGGCGGGCTGGTGTTGCTGCGCTCATTGGGAAAGATGGAGTACGTGGAAGCCAGAGGATTACCGGGTTGCCGCGGCTTCGCTTCGTGATCAGATCCGCCGGCTCCGGAATCATCCCTGCTTGCTCACCTGGCTTACCGGGAGCGACATGGCTCCGCCCGCTCGCGTAGGACAAATCTATGCCAAAGTTCTCCGCCAAGAACACTGGCCGAATCCTTATCAGACCTCAAGCGACGCTACCCACACCCCTGGCACCGGGCCCACGGGATACAAGGGCCACGGCGAGGGCCATTTTGGGCCTTACAACTGGGAGCCGCCGGATTATTGGCTGCTGGATCACAAGTACGGTGGCGCCTGGGGTTTCAATACGGAAACCACTCCCGATCCCGCCGTGCCGCCTCTCGCGAGCCTGAAGTTGTTCTTGCCGGCCAACAAGCTATGGCCCATCAATAAATATTGGACTTTCCATGCAGGGGCTGAAGAAGAGCGCACTCTGAAGGTTTTTACGAAGGCGATGAACGCACGGTATGGCGCTGCGAAAAACGTCAGTGACTATGCCGAAAAGGCTCAGGTCATGGCATATGAAGGGGAGCGCGCCATGTTTGAGGGTTTTGGCCGAAACAAGTACGTCGCTACGGGCGTCATCCAATGGATGCTGAACAACGCCTGGCCGTCGCTCATTTATCATCTGTTTGACTATTACCTCCGGCCCGGCGGCGGATATTATGGCGCTAAGAAAGCTTGCGAGCCCCTGCACGTTCAGTATTCGTATGATGACCGGTCGATTGTGGTAGTGAATTCGTTTTACCGGCCTTGGGATCATCTGACGGTGAAGGCTAGCGTGTATAATCTGGAACTCCGACTGCGGTTTCGTAAAACAGCGGTGGTGAGGGTCGCCCCGGATTCGAGCACGCGGGTCTTCGTGATTCCGGAAATTGCGGGACTCACAACAACTTACTTTGTGCGACTCACAATGCGCGACTCTCGAGGCCAGCTTCGAAGCTCCAACTTTTATTGGCTATCCACCAAGCCGGACGTGCTGGATTGGGCGAAGTCCAAAGGGCACGGCACTCCCCAGATAGCTTATGCGGATTTCCGCGCTCTTGAATCACTCCCGAAGATCCGGTTAGCATTATCCAGCTCGACGGAAAAGCAGGCACATAACCTGCTTCTCACTCGAGTGACTCTGAAGAATCCCAGTTCGACGCTCGCCTTCTTTGTTCACCTTCGTATTTTGAAAGGCCGTGGCCGCGCCGAGCTGCTGCCAGTGTTCTGGCAGGATAACGATCTTGAGCTCATGCCAGGAGAAGAACAAGAGATCACGGGAACCTATGCAAGCAAGGATCTTGGCGGAATGAAGCCCGTAGTTGCAGTTGATGGATGGAATGTGGCGCCGGCAACCGTTACACCATAGCGCTCGAGAGGCCATTTTCATTCATCGCTGCTTCTTGTGTGAGGAGGCTGAAAAATGGATGATCAAGTGATTTCAAGAAGAAACACATTGAAGTATCTGAGTCTGCTGGCAGGAACCGAGGCGGGAAGCGCGTTCTTATCAGAATGGCTTCCTGCTGGAACGAAGCTGCTGGCTGCGCCCGGTGCCAGGCCGGGTGAGGAAATGGGCAGGGCACCCGCTGCAGGGTCCACAAACCAGCCTGCAGCCTACCAGCCGCGGTTCTTTAAGCCGGAGGAATTCGAGACGGTCGAGATTCTGACGGAAATGATTATTCCCGCTGACGAGAAGCCCGGCGCGCGGGAAGCCCATGTTGCAAGCTACATCGATTTCGTCACGGCATCTGCGGCCGAATTCAAACCCGAGCTCCAGGCGGAGTGGATCGAGGGTCTTAAGTCGTTGGAGGACCTGAGCCGGGAAAAGTATGGCCACACTTTCCGCGATCTCTCTGCTGGCGAGCGCGAGGCATTGCTCACCGAAATGAGTCTTCCGGAGCGGGCTCCAGAGGCAGGGCACCCGGGCTTCGTTTTCCATGCCAGTCGCCCGCATTTGGATCATGCGACCACTCTGGATCTGCCAGCGAATCATCCGGGTTACAGTTTCTATCGGCTCGTCAAAGAGATGACGGTGGAAGGTTTCTATAGTTCGCGCACCGGCTTACTGGACGTTTTGGAGTATAAAGGCCTTACGTACTTGAGCTCGTTCCCCGGTTGCACCGATCCTCAGATAATGAAAGCCGTAACCGAATCCAGTGAAGGGAGGAAGGCATGAGCTCACAGCCAGTTTATGATGTGATCGTTGTCGGCTCAGGGGCGGCCGGAGGCATTCCTGCCTATCTGCTGGCCATGAAGGGACTGAAGGTTCTATGTCTCGAAGCCGGCCGCATGATTGATCCCGTCAAGGATTTCTATCCACACAGGTTTCCATTTGAGTGGCCCTATCGAGGTGATGGCAAGCCCGGCGAGTACGGGCCGCTACCCCAGGGCATGGGATGGAAGATCAAGGCCTGGACGGATCATCTTTACACTATTCCTGCCGAGGATCCTTACGCTCTGGCTCCCGGCGCCAAATTCACCTGGACGCGCGTGCGGGCCGTGGGCGGACGAACCAACCTGTGGGGCCGGGAAACCGAGCGTTTTGGACCGCTCGATTTCAAGCCCAAGAGCCTTCAGGATGGGTGGGGGGAGGATTGGCCGATCAGCTACGACGAGGTCGCTCCTTATTACGACAAGGTTGAGAGGTTGATTGGCGTCTCCGGAAGTTCGAAGGGGGTGTTCAACTCTCCTCAAGGAGAACACTTGCTGCCAGCTTTCAACGCGCGCTGCGGCGAGCTGTTGGTGGCGCAGGGCGCGCGAAAGCTGGGCATTCAAGCGATCCCAAAGTCGTTGGCTGTCCTGAGCCGCCCCTACGATGGGAGGCCTCCCTGCCACTACTGCGGTGCCTGCAATTTTGGCTGCGATGTCCGCGCGCGCTACAGCTCGCTCGACGTTGTATTTCCAAAGCTTCAGGGAATGCGCAATTTCACGCTGCTTCCGAACGCGGCGGTCAACGCCATCATGATGGACCCCAACACGGGCAAAGCCCGGGGCGTGACCTACATTGATTCCGTTACCAAGCAAGATTATGAAGCGCGCGGCAAGGTTATCGTGCTGGCCGCGTCAATGATTGAGTCCATCCGCATTCTCTTGAATTCCAGGAATCGTGACTTTCCCGACGGATTGGCCAACTCCAGCGGCACCTTGGGGCACTATTTGATGGGTCACGTGTCATTTAACGGCGTGCCGGGCTTTTTTCCGCAACTGGCGGGACGGCCTACTACGAACGACGACGGCCCGGGTGAATCGTGCATGTACATTCCTCGTTACAACTATGGGCACCGCGACAAAAAGAAGTATTTACGCGGCTGGCAATTCAATTTTTACACGGGCTGCGGAATGGGTCCTGGACCGGGTGCGGGTTTGCCTGGTTTCGGCTTGGCTTACAAACGAAAGATCAAGGAGCTTTATCCTGCCGGCTTTCACATGGGCGGGTTCGGCGAGGGATTGGCCTTCGATTGGAATTACGTGGAGATCGATCCCGGCGGCCTGCGTGACCGCTTAGGGATCCCGCAGGTGCGGTTTCACACCAACTCAGAATATCCGCAGTCCGTTGCCATGCTTGCCGAGATGTACGGGCAAATTGAAGAGATCCTTAAGACGACGGGCGCCGAGATTCTGCCTTACCAGAAGATCACTACTCCGCATCCACTGGGCTGCGTCACGCACGAAGCCGGCGGCGCTCGCATGGGTGATAACCCGCGCGCTTCGGTGGTCGATAAGTGGAACCGCTGCCATGACGTGAAGAACGTCCTCGTGGTGGATGCGGCTTGTTTCGTCACTCATCCGGAAAAGCCGATTACCCACAGCATTATGGCGCTAGCTTACCGCGCCGCCGATCACTTGGGGGAGGAGTTTCGCCGGGGCAATGTATAACTTCAGAACAATATGAAGATATGAAAATGCCTCCTCCGAAATTGAGGCCCTCGACAGTGCCGCTCAAAATCTCGCTCTTGGCCGTATATTTCCGGCCACGATGGCTGCGCTCCAGCGGCGCTCTTTGGAGGACTCGCGTGCACCGGAATATGATCCCCCGACGCATCCTCGTAGCCTCCGCCCTGCTACTCTTTCTCTCCGGCGCCGCAAGCGGTGCCGTGATGAAAGCTGGCGTTGCGAAGGTGGATATCACTCCCGGGCCTGGCGTGCAGCTTTGGGGACGTTTTGATCGCCTGCAGCCGAACGAGGGCGCGTACGATCCGCTCTATGCGCGCATTCTGGTGCTCGAAGTCGGCACCCAGCGCATGGCGCTAGTGGAACTTGATCTTGGCCGCAGCTTTGGGCCGAACTCGCTCGCACAGTTGCGGCAGGCGGTGCGCCAATCCAGCGGAATCAACTGCGTGATGGCAGTCGCGACACATACCCATGCAGGTCCTGTCATCGAGGATCGGTACCCTTCCGGGACGCCCGCTTGGGAGCGGAGAGCCCTCGAGCGGATCGAGCGAGGCATCGATGAGGCACACAACCGCGCGATCCCCGTTCGCCTGGGTACAGGATACGGCGTTGCTTACATTGGGCATAACCGGCGGCAATTGAACGGCGACGGTTCAATCACCATGCTTTGGAACGACCCCGCTCAGGTTCTGACGGAGCCTATGGATCCCACCGTGGCCGTTTTGCGGATCGATAAGCTGGACGGAACGCCCCTTGCCGTGCTCGCAAACTATGCCTGCCATCCCGTTACCTTCGGCTCTGCCGACCTGAAGTTCTCCGCGGATTTTCCAGGCGTCATGTGTAAAGTTGTGAACGAGCGGATGCAGGGGCATCCGCTGTGCTTTTATCTGCAAGGAGCGGCAGGCGATGTGAACGTGTTCAACGACGGCATCGCCTACCAGGATGGAGTTCTTCAGATCCGCGACCAAGCTGGGACGCGCTTGGCCAAGACGGTGCTGCGCGTCGCGGCGAATATCCGCACCACGGTTGACCCGAAGCCGAGCCTTCAGACCGCTGTCGATAACCTGCCGTTCCGGTTGCGCTGGAATCCAGACGCCTTTCGCGCCGAAATGGAAAAAGAGGTTGGCGCTAAAGCCCTAAGCATATACCTGCCTCCAGTTCAGAAGATCATAGAAGCACCCGTTACGACCGTGCTGATCGATCATCAAATCGCAATCATGGGGATGCCGGGCGAGCCATTTGTCCAATTTCAAATGAGCTGGCGGGAGCAGTGCCCCGTTCGCGATTGTTTCTTCCTCGGGTACACCAACGGCTATAACGGCTATATCCCAACCCTCAGAGCGGCCACCATCGGCGGATACGGCGCGGTGAACGCTACAACCTGGCTCGAGCCCGGCGCAGGAGAACTGATGGTCAATCATGCCTTGGTGACCGTCTATCGCATGTTGGGCCGTCTCCAGGATGGGCCTCGGAGCGATTGGAAGAGCGAGCGGTAGGTCACGCTGGGATCGCGGCCATTCCGGGCTGCAAAAATGCGGGATGGAAGCCCCGCGCTCCCAGGTGGCTAAAGCTTGGCTCCCCAGTGCAGAAAGCATGGCGATCCATAAAGACAATTCGTGGCTCTCGCGGGCAGTGTGGCTCTGGCTGATCCTTGCAACTCTGCTGATACCCGTGCCTGTCATCTGCGCAGTGATGCAGGCCGGTGTGGCGCGGGTTGACATTACGCCGCCACCCGGCGTGCACATGATGGGCTACGCCAACAGCGGTATCGCAACCGGCACGCTCGATCCGCTTTACGCTCGCGTGCTTGTGCTCGAAACCGGAGGGGACCGCCTCGCCTGGATAGACCTGGATCTCTCGCGGCCTTTCGGGCCAGCATCTCTCAAATGGCTGCGGAGTGCCGTAGCTCAGGCCACCGGAATCCGCTGGATGATTGTCGATTCGATTCACACGCACGCCGGCCCGATGATCCGGCCTGAATATCCCTTCGGCCCGCCGGCTTGGGAACTGGCCGCCTTGCGGAAGATTGTCAAGGCCGTGAAACAGGCGCAGAGCAACGCGGTTCCCGTAAGGCTTGGGACGGGCTTTGGGCGGGCCTATATCGGTTACAACCGGCGGCGCGTGAACCCGGACGGCACGGTGACGATGATGTGGAACAATGCGGCTCATACTCCCACTTCTCCGGTTGATCCCACGGTCGGCGTATTGAGAATCGACAAGATGAACGGAACGCCCCTGGCAATCCTGGTAAACTACGCCTGCCATCCCGTAACTTTCGGGCCTGATAACACGCGATACTCGGCGGATTTTCCAGGGGTGATGTGCAAACTGGTGCGGCAAGCTTTCGCTAATCAGCCGATCTGCTTTTACCTTCAAGGCGCTTCGGGTGATATCAACGTGTACGACGCTTCGACGCCTGTAAAAGACGGCGCGGTGGAGAAACGAAACTGGGCGGGAGAGCAATTGGCGAGTGCCGCCGTGCACGTTGCGAAAAGCATCGAGACCCGCGCGGCCCCGGACCCGAGCCTCGACTTTGCCGAAGACCCGATGACGTTCAGCCTCCGCTGGAACCCGGAGAAGTTCCGGCAAGCGATGCTGAAGGATTTTGGGCCTAAGTATATGCCGCCCATTCAGTCGCAGATGCAGTTGCCGGTCACCACGCTGCTGATCGACAAACGCATAGCCGTAATGGGGATGCCGGGCGAGCCGTTCGTTGATTTTCAGATGGAGTGGCGCACGCGCTGCCCCGTCAAGGCTTGCTTGTTCCTGGGATACACCAATGGCTACTTCGGCTATCTGCCTACCATCAAGGCGGCTGCCCAGGGCGGATACGGGGCTGGCAACGAGACAACGTGGGTCCAGGTCGGCGCGGGAGAGGCCATGGTGGTTCACGCCCTGGTAACAGTGAACGAAATGCTTGGACACCTCACGGATATTCCCCGGACGAATTGGTGAGATTGTGCTGTAGCGGTGGCCTTTCTCGCCGCCACCGACAACTTCACACCAGCCGCATGCCGCTCGCCCTCGGGCGTCAGCGCCTGCTCAAGGCGGCGTTTCCCTGGTACGGGCCAAAAGACGAGGTGGGCGGGCCAATCGGTGGATTTGCCTGCAAGCGAAGCTAGCGCGATTGTGCCACACGTCACGCCGCTGAAAGAGAGAACCCCTGGAACCTGCGCACCGACGAGCGCGAACGCTTCTCCATGCTGGTGCGCTGGAATGCACCGATCATCCCGCTTATTACCTCAAGTAAGCTTTTCAGCTCTTTTGGGGCTACTGTCAGCCGGCGCGGGCCGAGCAGCATCTCGAACGCTGGATGCACTCGGCGCTGCGCTCCTGGAGCCCTTCAAGGAATTTGTTCAGAGGCTGCAAGCTCATCTCGATGGCGTGCTGGCCTGGACGCGGCTGCGGGTCTCCAACGGCGCCCTGGAAGGCATGAACAACAAGATCAAATTGGTCAGCCATCGCTCGTCAGATTTCGGACCGTGCGGAACTTCACCGCGGCGATCTACCACTGCTGCGCACACCTTACACATTATCGGAGGGATACTGATCACACTTTTGGGAGACGAACCACAAATACGAGAGTGCGAAAACATGCTCGGTGAAGCCGAGCGTGTCCGTCGTGTGCTCGCGCAAGCGGAGAATGGTGTTACTTTCAAGCAGCCCGTCGAGCGCGTAGAGCGCCTCGCGCGGCCCGCACGAGATTATCCGTGCCCCAAAGACGCTGAACTGGTCCGATATGTGCGTGTAAACCGCCAGGCGCGCTCGCCGTACCCAAAGTAACGAGGATAGAAGGAAGCCACCAAAGAACTCTGCTGAATACCGAACCGAACGACGTGTCGGCTAGTGAACGGACGCCTTTTATTTCCCTCTAAACTCGGATGTTGATTCTCTAACTATCAATTCGGTCGGAACCGTGCGGGTGGTTGGCGGAAGGTTTAACCCGTTAAGCAATTCGGAGAGGAAGCGAGCCAGTTCTTGACCGAGCCTCTGTTTGGGTACACGGACTGTGGTGAGCGCCGGCCGAAAGAACCTAAGTTCCTCAAGGTCGTCAAACCCGACAACGCTTACGTCATCCGGCACCCGGACACCGCGCTGACTGAATACAGACAATAAGCCGAGTGCGATCTCGTCATCCCCTGCGATCAGTGCCGATGAACGCAAACCCTGTTTAATGATTTGGTTTGCGCAGGTAACACCGCAGTCAAAAGGGGAGCTACAAGAGTCGCCTACCCGCACCGCGTGAGGTGTCAAGCCGTGGCGTTGCATCGCGCCGCTGTAACCTTGGAAGCAGCGCCAATACCACGGCAGTTCGGTGTCGCCGACGAAGGAGATCTTACGATGACGCAGCTCGATCAGGTATTTCGTCGCCTTCCGAGCGCCAGCTTCACTGTTATACGCCACGGCGTACACGCCGTCTCGATGATGGGCGCCGATCAAATTATTTCCGAATACAACAAAAGGCATGCCCAGTTCTCGAATGGCCTGCACAAAGTTCAAGTAATTCGTCCCAGTAACGATCAGCCCGTCCAAAGTACCCCGCTCCCACACCACGGACGGAAGCGCGAGATCGGCGGGCGGAGTGTCAGCGCTGTAGTCAAACTTTATAAACACTAAATTCCGGGAGATACTCCTGGCGTACTTTTCCACGCCCATCAGTATGTGCGCATGAAATGAGTTGATAACTTCCCGGTTGTTTAACATTAAACCGAAGGTCTCCGCGGTCTTTCGTGCCAGTCGCCGGGCACGGCCATTCGGACGGTAGCGGAGAGCCTTCATGGCCCTCATTACCTTCTCGCGAGCTTCCGCGCTGGTATCGGGATGGTGGTTGATTACACGTGATACCGTGGAGACACTAACGCTCGCCGCGCGCGCTATATCTCTAATGCTGGGTTGTTGCGTCGCCGAGAAGGCGTCCGGCACGGACGAGAGCATCGCAAACCAACTTTCTTTCCTGGGTCGACATACTCAAAGAGAGCCTTTCTGCTTGCGCGTGAATTACAGATCCCGGAAGCCACTCCCGGAGTCCTGTTCCTGCCCAGGAATGAGGTGCGGGGTCGGCACTCACCGGCCTTACGCGTATCGGCTACGGCGGAAATTATAGCAAAAGGTTTTCAAAAAAGCTCTTGACAGCCCGTTTGCAAAATGCCGATAATCTTTGCGTTCTGGAAGCGGTACCGGGAACGGTACCAGAAAGCAAGAAGTGAACCATATGCCTCGTCAGACACGAACCGTCGGTTTCGTACTCCTAGTGGGCACGCTCGTATGGCTCGGACTCTTATTTCCGCCCCAATTGGTTGCCCAGTTCACAACCGCCAGCCTTGCGGGGAATGTTACAGATTCCTCAGGTGCCGTCGTACCGGGCGCCAAGATAACGCTAGTGAACACGGATACGGGGGCCTCACAAACTACGCTTACGACTTCCACCGGCGGATACCTCTTTCCGCGCCTTCCGGTGGGACGCTACAAGCTAAGGACCGAAAAGGCTGGCTTCATCACCTACGTTCAGAGCGGAATCGTGTTGACCGTGAACCAGGCTGCAAGTCAGCCCATCGCGCTGAAAGTCGGCGCTGTAACCCAGCAAGTCAATGTTTCCGCCAACGCCGAACTGGTTCAGAGCCGCCAAGCCACGGTGGGCCAACTCGTGAATGAGGCCAGTATAGTGAATTTGCCCCTCAATGGGCGGGAGGTGCAGTCGCTAGTGTTCCTCGCGCCCGGAACCACCGACGTCACTTCACACTATTGTGATCTTAACTGCGAGGGAGGTGTCTATCCAGGGGAGCAGTACGCGTCGGTCAGCGGGTCAATGGCCAATGGCGTCAATTACCAGCTTGACGGCGTGGACTACAATGACACCTACCTGAACGAAAACTTGCCCTTTCCGAATCCTGATGCAGTCCAGGAATTCAACATCCAAACGGCCAATATGAGCGCCGAATACGGTAACGCCGTTGGGGGCATCGTGAACATCGTCACCAAGTCTGGGACGAACCAGGTCCATGGCGACGTGTTCGAATTCCTCCGCAATGGGGACCTGAATGCCCGGAACTTCTTTGCGCCCACTCAGGACACACTGAAGCGCAACCAATTCGGCGGGACTATCGGCGGGCCGATCAAGAAGGACCGGCTGTTTTACTTCGGAACCTATCAGGGGACGCGCACTCGTACCGCGCCGGAGGGGCAGATCGCGTTTGTCCCGACGGCGGCAGAGCGCCAAGGTGATTTCGCGGACTTATGTCCAGGTGGATTCGACTCTAACGGACTTTGCCCCTCCTCTGCTGGAACCCAACTTCTCAATCCCGTGACCAAGGCTCCCTTTATCAATAACCAGGTGCCCGTCGGTCCAGTCTCGGCGTTCTTCCTGAGGTACGTCCCCGAGCCTACTGGTCCCGGGGGAAAACTGACGTACGTCGGCCCGCCTTCTGTCCAAAACGACGATCAGTTCATGACGAAGCTCGACTATACTTCCGGCAAGCATCAGCTAAGCGGCTTTTACTTCTTCTCAAACTTCGACCAGCCTCCCTTCATTCAAAAGGTGAACCTGGTTGCGGCCTGTCCGGACGGGAACCGGGTCCGAGTGCAGAATGTCGGGATCACCTATACGTACAGTGCCAGTTC
>JBOGJS010000162.1:0-5649 GCA_050745365.1 Terriglobia bacterium | reverse complement strand
CTCTCGCCGATGCTGAGACCGTATAGGGGCCCGGCGAAAGGCCAGGGGCGTTATACACGCCTCGCGCGTTCGTGGTGGTGGCTCGGGTGACTCCCGTCGCGTTGTTCTTGATGGTAATGCGGGCGTTGGGAATGACAGCGCCGCTTGGGTCTGTAACAGTGCCGCTGATGGTGCCAAAAAGCATTTGCGCCTTGCCCTTAACGGCAACAAAGCCCACGGCCAACACCAGCAGAAAGAATACGCTGCGTACCCTCGATGTCCAGGTCATGATCAATCCTCCTCTTTGCTTTTTGGTTAGCAAGTGATCTCCCACTGACTTTTGCACCCCATAAACCTACCCTCCCGCTGCGCTCGCCGTGCCAGAGGCCGCAAGGCGCGGCAGGCCAGCGAAGCAAGGCGACAGCCTGAATGGGCTCGACGTTGCCCATTCGCCGGTCACAAGAGTGGCAAAACCCCATCTTATTGAAAGAAAAATCGCGGCACAAGAAAACTGTAAAAACCGTTCCTGACGCCGCCCGTGGCAAAGACTTCGCCGCCTCTCGAAAACCATCTTACGGCGTAAGATTAGACCAATGCAACGTAACGATGGCAAGCTTTTTTTCATCAGGACTTTCCTCATTTTTTTACGACTCCCAGC
Organism: Terriglobia bacterium; assembly: GCA_050745365.1. Classification (GTDB taxonomy): domain Bacteria; phylum Acidobacteriota; class Terriglobia; order UBA7540; family UBA7540; genus RH2-MAG17b. The sequence continues at coordinate 5,012 of JBOGJS010000162.1, read as the reverse complement.
CCAACAGCAGTTCGAGTTGTAAATTCGGAGGCTGCTCGGCCGGCGGGCTGGGACTGCACCGTGCGAGAATTTGCTTGATGCCATCGGCCAACGCGTAGAAACGGAACGGCGGAATGCCAAAGAAGCGCTGCGAAATGATCAATAGCTTCTCGCACAGAATTTTCAGCTTCAGTTTTTGCCCCAGGAAGGTGGCCGCGAAATAAGCCGCCGGCGGAACAGCAAGCCACACCACCGCGAATTCCCGCCGATCCGTTCGACTCTTTGCTCGCCTCGAACGAATTTGATTAGAACTTAATGATGTCGACGCTTGTCAATGTTGACATAGTCCCCAGACTCGGATCGTGCGCAATGCCCCAGATGGAACTTTGCTCGGCATAGGCATTCGCGCCTGGCATCGTGTCGACCGGAACAATCACCTTGTAGCCGCGAATCGCGGCACCGAATGCCGTAAATAAAACGGCACCGTTCGCCGACGTGCCCGTAGCGATCACTGCAGTGATCCCATGATCCTTGAGGATCTTGTCGAGGTCAGTGCCATGGAACTTGTCTGCATGCGCCACGAGCAGCGGCTCGCCCTGCATTGGGGTTAGAGCCTTGACGATCGGGCTCCTTTGTGGAAAGCCCGTAAAAATGACAAGCATGTGCTGTGCGCGTGCTTCGTCGAGTAATTGCTTCACCTTCGGGATGGCTCTCACGCAACGAGGTCTCGCATGCTGACTCCCGGGAGCGCAACTAACCTCAAGGAAATCCATGACCAGCAGCGCAGTCGTATGCGGATCGACCTCGACCGTCTTCAACTCCGGTGCCGGGGGCGGCTCGACTGTCTTCCATTCACCGACCACGCCCTGCGCCGAAGCAACTACTGGAAGCATCGCCCAAAGAAGCGCCGCGGCTGCGGCGACGAGCATGCCGCGGTGGAATCGAGATTGAACCATGGGTACTACCTCCTCTTTTGAGAACGCCACCCCCAAAACCGTTCCTTGCGTGGACGATGCGAAACCCGTATCCTAACATGCCGGCTTGTTCGCACTGATTCCGCGCTCCGGTTACGGTGCCAGCGGCTGGACATGGATGATGAGGGGGCCGTGCTGATCTCCCAGCCATAGGCTGGAGAGACGGCCGGACTTCTGCACTTCCAGATCGCGCGCGTTCGTCTCGTGTGGCAGCAGATACTGCGTAAATTCGCCCGTCTTCGTATTCAGACGGACAGCGAGATCGCTGTCCATTCCGGCGCCCCAATCATATGTCTTATCATCGAACTCCGCATCGTACGGACGCGTCCACGGCGTGGGAACTTTCCACTCCGTGATTTTTCCCGTTTTCGGATCGAACATCACCAAACCATTGCCATTAAAATCACCGCACCACAAGCGGTCCTGGGAATCGACGTGTCCCCGCCGGCAGCCGTCCCCCCCCGGGGGAACGTCGTGCCAAACGGTCTTCAGCGTCTTGCCGTTCGTCATCCATATCTTCTTGTTGTTCTGGTTCATCCCGAACATATTGTTCTTCGAATCGGCGGCCACGTCATAGGCGCGAGCCGAAGGGCTGCCCGGAGGATAGGTAACGCGCGTCCAGGTGTTGGTCGCCAAGTCAACGTGCCACGTCCCTCCCGATTCCTGAGTTCCCTGAGCTACATTGACCCATATCCACCCATCCACGTCCTGGAACCAGGGGTCAATCATCGTGAGATGGGCGTTACCAATTTCCAATTCCGTTATCGGAGGCTTGAAAGTCTGCATTTTCTCAGTTTTGGGATCAAAGCGAACGATCTGCATCTGCGACATGTTGCCATAGTAGATCAGCCCTTCCTTGTCGATCGCGAGCTGCAGGCCGCCTTGGGCATAAGGGCCGGTGCGGCCTAGCGGAACGGGATAATCCGTTACTTTGCCGGTCTTGGGATCGAGCTTCCCGATAAACTGGGATGTGAAATCCGAATACCAGACGTTGCCTTGCGCGTCGAGTTCGACGTCATGGGGAGCCGCGTCCGGCCGCGGCAGGTCGTACGTTGTGTAAATCACCTGGGTTGCCTTGCCCTTAGGACGCGGCAAGGTTTTCAGGGGAAAGTTGAATTTGCCGGTCGAACTCAGGTTAATCGAGCTGATATATTTGGCAGTCTCGATTTGCCTTTGCGACGGCGGCCTGGCTTTCGAAGGAGGACGCATCCACGGATGCGCGGACGAAGAGTTATTCGTATACATGGCCATCAGTTGCACCACGCTTAACATCGCGCTATCCGTGTATTGGGAGAGCATGATCCGCTGCATCGTGTGGCAAGTGGTGCAGCCTCCCAGCAGGGACTTCTGCTGGTGGGTTCCCGGAATGCTCATGATCCACTCCGCGTTGGAGAGTTGCATGGCCAGCTTCATTGGGCTTGTCAGCTTGTTGAGCCGCAAATCCAGGGCGCCGGGTTTCCCTGTTAAATCGATGGAAGTCTTCGGCAACTCATATCCCACCGCACGGATGCTAATGGCGTATTCGCCGGGCCCCAGTCTGCCGCTGGGAAAGATGTACCGACCCTTGGCGTTGCTCACCACCCAAGTAGTAATCGTAGAGCCCATTTTCTTTGCACCGACGATTACACCCTCCATCGGGCCTTCCGCTTGCGAGGTCACAACGCCCGTAAGGGCTGCATGAGACCGCGCCTGCGCTGTTACCAAGCCGACCAAGATCATGCCCAACAAGATCGCCGCCGCCGTCCCTGTTAGAAGCTTCAACTTGCTCATGACAATTCTCCTCTCGTGTTTCGGAAGCCGCGGTAATCGACCACGCTCTTGCACGCCGTGAACCCGCGGAGGACGTAAGCGCAAACTTCGTTTGTCGAAACGGTGCGAGCGGCCCCGTCTGGCGCACAACGCTCAACAGCAACGGATAGATACGACAGCGCGGAACCCGAACCGGTTCAGCCAGTCGGCGGCTCCGCTTCCGCTATGCCTTCCCGTCCGTCTCGAAGGTCTGCAACCGCGATCTCAGCGCCGCGCCTCGATCCAAATCCTCTCGGAACCGATCAACCGGAAGGTCGGACCCTGGGAGAGACGCTCGGCATCATTCACATCCTCGTACCCAGCTAGGCGACTGTACACCGATTGCCGCAACAGGTCCACGATCAGAAGTTACCCGCGATCCCTGAAAAGCGATCCGCAGAAACCGGTTGAACGACAGTTGAAATCCCTGTTTTTGGCCCTCACCCATTGGGTCTACACCTGCCGAAGACCGTATTGATGCTGGAACCCGCATCAATATTGACGAGGAACCTCAGCAGAAGGTTACCGCTGATAGTTCATAAAGGAAATCCGGGTTAAGACAGCTTTTCAATGAAAGGCCCAGGAAAGCGCTGGCCGCAGCTCGCTATGGGGCCAGCGTGGGTTTCCAGTATCGATAGTATCAAGGCTATTAATCTGCAATGAGACCGCATAATTTCCTATGAAATCTTGACTCACTTCAAGTTCGGCGCTAGCTTCTCATCAGCTAGGATTGTGCCTCGGAAGTCCCCTTACCCATTTTCACCGCTGCTTGGAGTGCGGCAGCCTGCTAGCCGCTGAAGCATTGAACCAACTCCGCGAGCAAGCTCGCGGGCGCAAAGCGGCGGCAAGCCGCCGCACTCGATATGTAAAGAAGCGTTCGACGCACCACACTAGAACATTAACTTCAGGGCAAACTGGATTTCTCTTTGGGCCTCGGCCGTCGACGTAATTTCGCCCGCACCCGCGATGATGTGACCCGCGGAATTGTATATCCCATGGGGAGGGGGCGCGAAGTCAGCCCTATTTAGAATATTGAAGAACTCCGCGCGGAACTGCAGGTTCCCGGCCTCTCCAAGCTTTGAAATCTTAAAGTTCCTCATCAAGGAGAAGTCCCAGTCAGCCAACCCAGGCCCCTCAAGCGCGTTGCGCTGCTCGTCACCCAACGTTCCGGCTGCCGGAAACGAGAAGCATGATGTATTGATGTAGGCGTTGGGATTGCCGGTAGTCAGGCCGCCGCTACATGGGACAGCATTCGGCCGCTCAGCAGGCTGAGCGCTCTTCGTTCCAGCCGGGTCACCGCTCAGGGTCGCCGTGAAAGGCTCGCCACTCTGAGCCGTGATGATGCTGCCCACTTCCCATCCGCCCAACACCGCTTTCGCAGGGCCCGTCCAGGAAGAAGGCGTGGGAACGTCCCACGTCCCGCTGAAAATAAAGTTCTGAGGTATATCGTAGTCCGCCACGCCGTAATTATAAAACAGATCCAAGGGGTAGGGACTATCGGTGGTAGTGTTGAACTCATTAGCGGTGAATAGCGCGTCGGTGTAATCCATGGATTTTTCCCACGTGTAGGCCGCCGTGAAGCTCAATCCATGGCTCATGTGCTGGGTGAGTTGCACATCCAAGGCATCATAGAACGCTTGATTGTCAAACGTGAACCCCTGGATGCGCCCGAAGTTGGGATTGAACACCACGCTTGCCGCGCTAGTGGTAGGGGGGAAAACGAGCCCTGCAGGAGTTTGGGTGGGTATTACCGTATCAAACTGGTTGAAGGCGCGTAGGAGGTGTATCCCCCGCTCACCCATATAGGCGACGGAAAGAACCATGTTGGACATCAACTGGCGCTGGACGTCAAAGTCGTAGTGCATCACATAAGGCCGGTCTGGATTCTGCTGGGCGAACTGGCCGCGAATGGTGGTCGGACCCAGGAGAGAATAACAGCCTGATGGGAACGCGCCCGTGGGTATTTTGCGGATACTTCCGGCCTTGTAAAACGGCGTCGTGCTGGTGTCCCGGTGGAAAATGTACGCCAAGGGGAGATCGTTGTAAATGCCAAAGCCGGCGCGAACGGAGGTCTTGCCGTTGTGGAATGGATCCCAGGCGAGTCCCACGCGCGGGGAAAAGCCAAGGTAGGTGGGATTGTTGAAGAGCGGACCCCGTGTGACTGTGGACGGTGTCGCTGTCAACGTGTGGATCGAGTAGTCCCGGCCAAAAGAGTCGTGTGGGACCGTGGACATTTCATAACGCATGCCCAAACTTAGAGTAAGGTTAGGG
>JBOGJS010000161.1:0-3985 GCA_050745365.1 Terriglobia bacterium | reverse complement strand
GTCGATACGTTGACGAAAATTCTGAGTGGCCGGTTTGAGAACCACTGAAATGAGCGCGCCGATGTAGCTCAGTTGGTAGAGCGCGTCCTTGGTAAGGACGAGGTCAGCGGTTCGATCCCGCTCATCGGCTCCAGGATCGTGTCAGAAATCCTCAAAATAGCGGGAAAGACGGTTGGACAGAAAGAGGCGCTTTATGGTCAAACCCATTCCCGAAGGTTACCACACCGCGACGCCGTACTTGATTATCAAAGGCGCGGCCCAGGCGATCGAATTCTACAAGAAGGCATTTGGCGCACAGGAGCTGTTCCGCATGGCGCAGCCGGGGGGCCAGGTCGGACACGCTGAGATCAAGATCGGCGATTCCGTGATCATGCTTGCGGACGAGGTTTCCGAAAGAGGCCACCGCAGTCCGCAATCTCTCGGCGGCTCGCCCGTCAGCATTTTCCTTTACGTGGAGGATGTGGACGGTGTGTTCAACCAGGCTGTTTCTGCCGGCGCGAAGGTGGAAAGGCCAGTGCAGGATCAATTTTACGGTGACAGGACAGGTGGGGTGCTGGATCCTTTCGGGTACGCCTGGTACATCGCAACGCACAAAGAAGATGTCGCGCCTGAGGAGTTACAAAAACGGGCTGCTGCGGTTGCCGCTGCGAGTGCTTCCGCAGCAACCGGTGAGAAGAAGCGCTGAGCGGCACATCGGGCTTTGGCATAAAGAATGCTCCAGCTTTCCAAATTTTTTGTTATACTGTGGGAAGTGGGTCAAAGAACTCTTAGCTTCCTGATGTACGGAGCCGGCAGGGGAAACGGAAAAAAGTCACAGAAGCGCAACGAGCAGGCGGCTGGGTGCGGCAGTTCTTGAGCCGCGAGGGGATCACAGAAACCATAAAAATGCGTGCAGGCGAGCCTGCGCCGGGAATTTATGCGCGAAATCATCACACTACAATGCGTGGACTGCAAGCACCGTAATTACACTACGACGAAAAACAAAAAGAAGAACCAGGACCGGCTCGAGCTGAAGAAGTTCTGTCCTCGATGCCAGCACCACACTTCGCACAAGGAAGTGAAGTAACGGTTGGAGCCGCCTGGACGTTAGGTCAAACGAGCTGTCATTTCAGGCGAAGTGAAAGACGGATCATGACCGGGCCTGCTGAAGGGGCGTAAGTTTAACGGCTAGACTGCCGGTCTCCAAAACCGGTCGTGGGGGTTCGAATCCCTCCGCCCCTGCCAAGCCGGCAGAAGCTGAATTGCCGGAAAGGACTCCGAAGAGCATGGCAGACGAGATCACAATCCATAAAGGAACGTGGGAAAGATTTCGGGCCTACTGCCAGGAAGTCAAGCTGGAGATGAAGCGGGTTACCTGGCCCACGAAGCAGGAAGTGTACGCAACCACGGTTCTGGTGCTGGCGTGTACGTTTGCATTTGCTTTTTTCTTTTGGATCTGTGATGAGACGTTTTCTCACGCTGTTATGAAATTGATGGGCTACCTGCTGCACCGCGTCTGAAAGCTGGGAACCAGCGAAAGGTATTCTGACCCTCAGAGTCACTCAAACAGTTGAAATTTTCAGGCACAAAAGTCTCCATGGCCAAAAACTGGTACATCATCCACGCTTACTCGGGTTTCGAAAGAAAGGTGGCGGAGACGCTTCGAGACCGGATTGAGGCGGCCGGCTTAGGCGAGCGTATCGGAGAGATTCTGGTTCCGAGCGAGAATGTGGTGGAAATGCGTGCCGGCAAGAAGGTGGTGTCCCCGAAGCTCTTCTATCCGGGTTATGTGCTCGTGGAAATGGATATGGACAATGAGACGTGGCACATGGTTCGCTCGACGCCCCGTGTAACGGGTTTCGTGGGTTCGGGGCAGATGCCGAGCCCGCTGACGCAGGAGGAGGTGGACCGCATTGTGCACCGAGTAGAAATCGCCTCGGAGCATCCCAAGCCGAAGCTCGAGTTCGAAAAGAGTGAGTCGGTAAAAATTAACGAAGGACCTTTCAAGGACTTCACGGGTGTGGTGGATGAAATCAACGAGGATCGCTCCACGCTTCGCGTGATGGTCACAATCTTCGGACGGTCCACTCCAGTGGAGTTGGATTTCTATCAAGTCGAAAAAAACTCTTAGCCGCCCGTCGCGGTTGCTGCGGCCCCGGGGTGGGTGGTTGAGCAGGAAAGAATTCGGATGGCAAAAAAAATAACGGCAATGATCAAGCTCCAAATTGCAGCGGGAAAGGCTACGCCGGCTCCTCCTGTGGGCCCCGCACTGGGACAGCACGGAGTGAACATCATGGAATTCTGCAAAGCCTTCAACGCGAAAACTTCTGCAAAAGACCAGGAAGGCCTCATCATTCCCGTGGTCATCACGGTTTACCAGGACCGGACATTCTCGTTCGTTACCAAAACGCCGCCCGCGTCGATCCTGCTCAAGCGAGCGGCTGGCATTGCCAGGGGATCGGGTGAGCCGAACAAGAATAAAGTTGGAAAAGTTTCCGAGAAGCAGGTGGAAGAGATCGCCAAAACCAAGCTGCCGGATCTGAATGCGCAGAACCTTGCGGCGGCCATCGCGACGGTGAAAGGAACCGCGCGAAGCATGGGAATTGAAGTCACAGGGTAACGTGAGGCCGGTAGGTGTTTTCTTCTCTGGGATCTGCGGACCGAGTTCCGAGGAGGAGTTGGACATTGGGCAAGAAATATGATCAGGCTGCGAAGCTGGTAGAAAGACCGGCATACTCCCTGCCGGAGGCCATGCCCTTGCTCAAAAAGGTGGCCTTTGCAAAATTTGACGAGACCGTGGAGGTCGCGATGCGCCTGGGCGTTGACCCGAAGCACGCCGATCAAATGGTGCGTGGGACGGTAGTGCTTCCTCATGGGCTGGGCAAGAGTATGCGGGTGATCGTCATCGCATCGGGTGACAAAGTACGGGAGGGACGCGACGCAGGCGCTGATGAAGTTGGCGGTGATGATTTGGTACAGAAGATCCAGGGAGGCTGGATGGATTTTGATGCGGTGATCGCCACCCCGGACATGATGAAATCTGTGGGCCGGCTGGGCAAGATCTTGGGCCCACGAGGGCTGATGCCGAACCCGAAAACCGGCACTGTCACGGTGGATGTTGGCCGCGCGGTGCGGGAGGTGAAAGCGGGGAAGGTGGAGTTCCGTGTCGACAAAACGGGCATTATCCATAGTCCGGTCGGCAAGGTTTCTTTTGACACCGAAAAACTCACGGAGAACGCGCAGGCTCTGATTTCCGGCGTGATGAAGGCCAAGCCAGCCTCTGCTAAAGGGCGGTATGTGAGAAGCATCGCGGTCTCATCGACGATGAGCCCGGCGATTCCCATCGATATCGGATCTGTGGAGGCAGCCTGACAGGATGAAAAAAGAAGAGAAACAACAAAAGGCCGAGGAACTCCGAGAGAAGCTGGCAATCGCCCGGGCCGTCATCCTTTCAGGATTTGAAGGGATTACCGTAAGCCAAGATTACGAGCTGCGCCGCAAGCTTGCGGCCGCGGGAGCAAAATACCAGGTCGCAAAGAACAGCATCATCGAGCGCGCCACCGAGGGCACACCGGCTGAAGCAGCGGTCGAGAGGCTGCATGGAACCACCTCTTTGGCCTACACCGAGGCAAATCCAGTCTCTCTGGCAAAGGTGATCACAGCCTATGCCAGAGAAAACGCCGTGCTGGTTTTCAAAGCGGGGATCGTTGAGGGGCGCGTGATCAACCTGGACGAATTGAACGCGATTGCGGCGCTCCCATCGCGTGAAGCGCTTCTTGCGAAAGCGCTTTTCCTGATCAACTACCCGGCGCAGCGGACCGCCTCGGCCATTTCGGCCGTCAGCCGCAATCTGGCCTACGTGATCCAGCAGGGAGTGGAGCAGAAGAAATTCAGTGAGACGGCTGGCGCGTGAGGCTTCGAGGGTGCGAGTCGGCCGCAAAATTTCGGGAGGAATAAAGCCACAATGTCTGAACGGGTAGATAAAATCGTCGAAGCAATCAAAGAG